>CAIQPV010000067.1 GCA_903873725.1 uncultured Nitrosomonadales bacterium | reverse complement strand
GTGCGCATCGCCATGGACCAGCGTGTCCGTGAAGAAATCGCCAGCAAAGGATTTTCCCGCAGCCACATCATTATTCTCGACGCGCTCCTGAAATTACGCCAGGTCTGCTGCGACCCGCGCCTGCTGAAATTGACCAGTGCTAAAAAAGTCAAGGAACGCGCCAAGCTCGACTTGCTCATGGAAATGTTGCCGGAACTGGTCAGCGAAGGGCGGCGTATTCTGGTGTTCTCGCAATTTACCTCCATGCTTGAATTGATTGAGGCTGAGCTGGCAAGTGAAAAGCTGGGATATGTCAAACTCACCGGTGATACCCAAGACCGCGAAGAAACAGTACGCCGATTCCAGGACGGTGAAGTGCCAATTTTCCTCATCAGCCTGAAGGCGGGTGGGGTAGGTCTGAACCTGACTGCCGCCGACACGGTGGTTCATTACGACCCATGGTGGAACCCGGCAGTGGAAAACCAGGCCACGGATCGTGCACACCGTTTGGGTCAGACGAAAAATGTATTCGTCTATAAGCTGGTCGTGGCAGGAAGCATCGAAGAAAAAATACTGGCTCTGCAAGAGAAAAAGGCCGAGCTTGCCGCAGGCATCCTGTCTGAGGACGCAAGTGGCCTGGTTAAATTCGGTGAAGCTGATATTGCCGCACTACTTGCACCTTTGCCGGAGGACAACAGTGCCTAATTTCCGGAATATTGGCGGCAATGACCGATTTTAGGGTAAATTTTCAAGCCAAGGGCGTTATGTGGCCTTGATCTTTCCAGGTGTACAATTACGTCAAGTTCACAGTCGGATGGATGTCAGCGAGGTCGGTTTATCCGGCGAGGCAGCGATCTCCTTATGTGCTGCGATTCACCGAGGCAATTCATCCTCATTAGTCGATCCGCTCAAGTAACAACTGGCTACGAGAAGAACATGGATATAAAGGTAAAAACGGCCGGTTCAATTACCACCATATACTTAAATGGACTGTTTAATGAAAACGCGTGTTCTAACCTCAAGACCTCATTCGAGTCCTTGGTGCAGCAAAATGACATAACCATTTTGGATATTAATCTGTCTGAAGTGGTGAGTATTGATAGCTCTGCGTTGGGTATGCTTTTATTGTTGAGAGAGCGTTCTCAAGCAAAAGGGAAGGATGTTGTGTTAAGCCACCCAAATCACACAGTATCGCAGATTCTTAAAACCGCCAACTTTGGAAAGCTATTTACCATTCGATGAGTGGTGTTCTATTTACTGTAATTCTCGATTGAAACAAAACCATACCTTAAGTTCCCACTATGCTACTTATGCAACAGTTTGATTGGAGAGATTACGGCAACGGAATTGTCGCTATCGACTCTGGCTATGTACGGCCTGTTCTTGCCGCCATTCACCTGATCGTCGAAAACAATCGCGTTGCATTCATCGACACCGGCACCACTGACTCTTTGCAGAATGCACTGGCCGCATTGACAAAGCTTGGGTTGGATGCAACTGCGGTCGATTATGTTTTTCTGACCCACATTCATCTCGATCATGCGGGCGGTGCAGGCGCTATGATGCAAATCTTTCCAAACGCAAAATTGGTCGTTGAATTTCCCGTTGAAAACGACGTTTCCGGCGGATACTTCATTTGGCGGGATTTGGACAATAATGGGAACGCGTGTTTTCAAATGGATCCGTCGACGACTTACTTTGAACTGAACGATATTTATTCGGAAAATATGTCCGCCGTAACAAACTATGTGATTACCACAAACCCGTATATTCAAATTAAATGCATT
>CAIQPV010000066.1 GCA_903873725.1 uncultured Nitrosomonadales bacterium | reverse complement strand
GAAAATCGCCACCGATACCATGTTGTTGATCAGGAAGCTGAGCAATACGATAACCACGGTTCCCACCGAGTCGGCGGGCCTGTCGGCCATGCCCACCGCCGCGTGCAGCCAATCGTGGAACGGCACATGCAACAAGTACACTCCCGCCCCGCAAGTCGCGGCAGTGATCAACGCAACCATAAGCTGGCGTTGCCTGATGTGGTTCCCGTTAAAATTAATCTTGTCCATTCACTCCCCGTCCCGGATCCATATTCATCATTCCGGGTCTCTACTATCTATTGGAACCTATCGGTAGTTTTCGGGATATCTTGAACAGAAAGGAGAATACATTTCAATTTCAGGGCATGACGTCGGGTGACGCCGAACAAGGAGGACACTTCTAAAAATCGAATTTTGCGGGCATCCGCATTGCGGATTGCTTGCTTACCCGGCTTTATCTCGAAATTGCACTGTCCGCAAAAATTACTTTTTGCTGGTGCAGTTCATTATTTTTTCGTCTTGTCCCCGCACAATTTATCGCACGGCACACCATCGTGATTGCGATCCAGCGTCTTGATCCCGCATACCTTAAAGTAATATTTGGCCTCTTCACACGATGCCATCTGAGAACAACGCTTTTTTCTGCCGCAGGCCGAATCTGGCGGGGTTGTATTTTTGTGGGCAGCCCCGGACGAACTGGTACCGGACCAATTGTTCGGGTGTTGCTTTCTCCAGTCCCACGGAGGGATCGGGTTACTCTGTGCCCACAAGCCGCGTGATGCATTTCTGGCTTCTTCCTGCAAAGCGGCCAGTTCTTTGCCGCTGTGGTATTCCCATGCCATACCGCGACGAACTTGTTCGGTATTTACGTCCAGACCATTCAAGCTGAGATTGGCGACCATGCGTCCATATTTATCGACTGCCCGGCTCACCACTGTTACCTGTTTGCGTAGCACCATTTCGGATAACGACTGTTTGGATTCCTCGCCAAAGGGTTGCCCCTTTTCCGGTGCGTCAATTTCAGCGAGGCGGATTTTCAGTAAACCGCCGGCTCGCCTGATCACCACCGTGTCACCGTCAATCACCACGATGATCCTGGCGGTAAATTCCTCGGCATGCGCGACATTGAAAACAAGGACCAACAACAGTATCAATGCACGCATCTTGTTCTTCCTAAGGCAAAACGCTTTTAAGCAGAGCAAGACATAGCAGCGTATAACCTGCCGCGAGGATGTCGTCGAACATGACCCCGAGGCCACCGTGCCAGGTACGGTCAAAATGGCGGATCGGCGGCGGCTTGACGATATCAAAGAAGCGAAACAACGAAAACGCGAGCAGGTTCCAGAGCAGCCCTTCCGGGGTAAAGAACAACACCAGCAGGAAGGCCACGATCTCGTCCCACACGATGCCGCCGTAATCTGCCACGCCCAGCGCGCGCCCGGTCTTGCCGCACACCCACACGCCGAAGGCGAAAAACCACACCAGCATCACGATGAACATGGCATCGTTAAAACGCGGCGCAAGATACCAGTACAGCGGAAAAGCAACCAGCGTCCCCATCGTTCCGGGCGAACCGGGAAACAGGCCGCTGCCGAAACCGAAGGAAATGAAATGTGCAGGGTGGCTAATAATGAAATGCCATGAAGGTTGCACGCGCAACTCAGCGGAAGTGGTCATAACCCGATACCCCAATATTGATGACGCTGCCGTCTCCTGCACGAACGATACAACCGCTGTCTGCCACAATAGCCCCTATGCGGGTCAGCGGCAAGTTCATCCGACGGGATATATCTTCCACTGTTCCGCGATGCGCAACCGGCGCGGTGAAGCACAGCTCATAATCATCGCCGCCCGCCAACATGCAACGCCATATCAAAGAACCGGAATCATCGCCTCCGGCACCTTTTCCGCAGGCAGGAGGGGAGGGCGCGACAGCGCGGGAAAGTGTGCTTAGCGTTTCAGACACCGGCAATGTATCGAACAAAATCTCCGCGCCCACTTTTGAGCATTCCAGAATGTGCCCAAGATCGGCTAACAGACCATCCGATATATCAATTACACTATGTGCAACTCCGCGCAATGCCAGCCCCAAATCCACGCGCGGCACGGGTTGGTGCAAAGCTGGAACACACGGGGCAATATCCGCAGAAGACAACTTCACCCTGCCTTGCAAGTGCGCCAAAGCCAACGCAGCATCCCCCAGTTTTCCCGACACCCAAATGTCATCTCCGGCCTGCGCACCGCTGCGCCGCAATGCCATACCTTCGGGTACCTCACCCATGATGGTGACGCAAAGGTTGAGAGAGCCGCGTGTGGTATCGCCGCCTATGAGTTCAACGCCGTGTTGCTCTGCAAGCGCAAAAAATCCCTCGCTGAATTTGTGCAACCACGGCTCATCCGCTTGGGGCAAAGACAACGCCAGCGTCGCCCAGCGCGGTTGTGCGCCCATCGCCGCCAGGTCGGAAAGATTGACCGCCAGCGTCTTGTGCCCCAACAGGAATGGATCTGCATCAGGCAGGAAATGAGTGCCGCTGACCAGCATGTCTGTGGACACAGCAAGCTCCATGCCGGTACTGACGCGAAGCAGCGCAGCATCATCGCCTATGCCCAGCAGCGTACCGGGCGCGGCGCGGGTGAAGTAACGCCGGATCAGATCGAATTCCAACATATATCACTTATGGGCGCTTCTAAAAATTCAAAATTCTAAACAAGACAAGGCGCGAACAAAAAATTGCGACGCAGCATAT
>CAIQPV010000065.1 GCA_903873725.1 uncultured Nitrosomonadales bacterium | reverse complement strand
TAGAGTAATCTCGAAGCTCAATCTCCTACGGTATTGATTTAAATGGAGAATACGCTCCCGCCCATTCCTGCAAAGCGCTATTTCACCATCGGTGAAGTCGGCGAGCTTTGTGGCGTCAAGCCCCACGTGCTACGGTATTGGGAGCAGGAATTCACACAACTGCGCCCGATGAAGCGGCGTGGCAACCGGCGCTATTACCAGCATCATGAAGTGCTGATGATCCGGCGCATCCGCGATCTGCTCTACGACCAGGGCTTCACCATCAGCGGCGCACGCAACAAGATGCAGGAAATTCTGCAGGCTGAACGTGACCGCAAGCGAAATGGCGAAGTGATGCTTGATGGTGTTGACGTTATCGAAGTCAGCGACGCCGACCTGCGCGACGGCGACGAAGATTCAAACGATGATGAACCAGAGCATGCTTCGGACCGTTTACTGCTGGTTCGCCGGGAACTGTTTGAAATTCGCGACCTGCTCTCGTTGTCTTACTGAGAATCAAGAAGTCAACCGGTTATAATTTGCGCTCGGAACGGTGTGTGGCGCAGCCTGGTAGCGCACTTGCATGGGGTGCAAGGGGTCGAAGGTTCGAATCCTTTCACACCGACCATTAGACAGTACAAAGGCCTTTAAGGAGCGATTCTTAAAGGCCTTTTTCATTGGTAAATCAGTCACTTACGCTGCAACGACGTACAAAGGCATCTATTGACTGCCAGACTAAAACGGGGGAACATACGGGGGTACGTTTAAGGTTTTTTCGGATTTTGGGGTGATTGTTCCCCCATTCCCCAGTGAAAACGGTGTTCCCCCACGACAGGAGCGTTCCCCCATGCTGACCGATGCCCAATGTAGAAGCGCAGTTTGCCCACCAGACAAGAAGCAAGCCCGATGTGCTGATTCCGGTGGGATGTATTTACAAGTCAGTCCGGCAGGATCGAAGCGCTGGTTTCTGAAATACCGGGTAGCGGGCAAAGAAAAGCGGCTGGCGTTGGGCAGTTATCCGGCGGTGAGCCTGACAGTGGCAAGAAAAGCGCGGGACGCGGCAAAGCTCAATAAATCGGAGGGGCGTGATCCCATTCAAGTGCGCAAGGTGGAGAAGCTCAAAGCCACGACACCGGACGCTGACACCTTCAAAGTAACGGCGCTGGAATGGTTTGAGATGAAATTGTCCGGTTGGAGCGGTCACTATGCCATCCGGGAAAAGCGCAATCTTGAAAAAGACTTGTTCCCCCACTTCGCAGCCCGGCGCATTGGTGACATTCAACCGATAGAGCTACTGGCAGCGGTGCGGGCGGTAGAGGAGCGCGGCGCTCTGGACGTGGCACACCGAGTGCTGACAACGGCGGGGCAAGTCTGGCGCTATGCCGTAGCTACTGGACGCGCAGGGCGCGACGTGAGCGCGGATATTAAAGGCGCACTGACACCACACCACGGCAAACACTTTGCGGCCATCACAGACCCGGTAAAGCTGGGTGAACTGATCCGCATCATTCGCAGCTATCAGGGCGGGCCGATAGTGCGGGCGGCGCTGCAACTGGCACCGATGCTATTTCAGCGACCCGGCGAACTGCGGGCGGCGGCATGGGCTGAATTTGATCTTGACGCGGCGCTCTGGACTATCCCGGCAGCACGCATGAAACGGCGGGTAGATGGTAAAAAGAACGGTGATCCGCATCTAGTGCCACTGCCAGTGCAAGCGGTAGAGATATTGCGCAAGCTGCACCCACTGACCGGGCATAGCGCTTTATTGTTCCCCGGTGAGCGAAGCCATGATCGTCCTATCAGTGACAACACCCTGCGGGCGGCGCTGCTGACGCTGGGTTACGGGCCTGACGTGCAGAGCGTACACGGATTCAGAGCGACGGCACGCACCATACTGGCAGAGGTACACGACATTGATCCGCTGGTGATCGAAGCGCAGTTAGCCCACGCCGTGAAGGATGCCAACGGACGCAGCTATAACCGCACCACTTACTTGAAGCATCGAGCCACAATGATGCAGCAATGGGCCGACTACCTAGACAAACTCGCACGCGGTGCTGACGTGATTCCTATCAAGGCAGCGGCAAAATGACAATTCGGAAAAAAGCAACGTTAGAGATACAGGCACGCGAGTGGCTGCAAAAGTATCAGCAATCACCGGATGCAGACATGGAGCACCCGGCGGTGCAAGCTATTCGTGATCTGGCGGATACAGGGGTGCTTTTCAACAGCAACCCTGCGATGGATGATTTGTTTCTCCAAATGCGTTCCTTAGCAATTCGATCCGGGGGTGAGTCTTATGAAAAAACCCTTGCAATCATGGCGGAATCGACGCCTATGAGTGAATCAACAATCGGGCGCAGGATAAAACGAAAAGCCACGATGCCACCTGAAATCCAAGCGCTGACCGGCAACGATTCACTTTCCAAAATTTTGTTCCAAGTAGCAAACGAGAAATTACGGTCAAAACGGCCTAAAGATTGACCGTGAATAAAGCACCCTGAGTCGGTCTAATCCCTGGCAATTGGTCAAAGACGGCCAATGCAATACAGGGGCTTTCAATGTCAATACTCAGAATGCAATCGGTTAAGGCCGAAACTGGCAATAGATCACACGCCAGCATTTACAGCGCAGTACACGATGGACTATTCACTGAGCCGGTTCTGATCGGGCGACGCGCAGTCGGCTGGCCGCAGCGTGAGGTCGAAGCTATCAATCAGGCAAGGATCGCGGGTAAGTCCGATGCTGATATTCGGGCGCTGGTAGTTCAACTGCACGCTGCGCGGTGCAACGGTGAACCCTTCAAATCTACGTGGCTTGATCGAAGCGCTCAGGTAAAGCAACAGGCAGCAAAGCGCGTAAAGCGTACAACACCGGCCACGGCGTAAAGGGTATGCCATGACAATCACCAACAGAAAAGCCCCGGCACCGTC
>CAIQPV010000064.1 GCA_903873725.1 uncultured Nitrosomonadales bacterium | reverse complement strand
GCCACTCTCTGCTTTTACGTCTTGCACATAAACCGGTATGGCAACCATACCCAGTATTGCCAGCAGCAAGTACCGGTAGTTCTTCATCTTGTTTTTCCCCTAAACCGCAGCGCCAAGCTGCTCTATGTTAAATGGTACCCCCCATTGGCGCAAAAGGTCAATAAACAAAATTAGCTTAACAAATTGCTTAGCACAAGTTCGTGACATATGTAACCTTGCCACGGTGTTGCAGTTGGATTTTGAGCGTGCCGTTTATACTAAATAATTTACAATGTACCAAACCAACCGGAATTATTCGAGATGAACACTAACATCGCCTCATTGGTATATGAACACGCGAAGCTTCGTCCATCGGGCATAGCGTTCATCACCGATCAGCAGGCCATTACGTATGTCCAGTTGAGCCGGTTGGTGAGCATTCTGGCCCGGCACCTGAGAAACCATGGAATAGAACCTGGGCAGGTCGTCGGGGTGTCAATGGCCCATAATCCCCTGCATTTCATGACGATCCTGGCGCTGGCTCAAGTGGGTGCGGTATCGCTGCCGCTGCATCAGGCCATACCGGCGGAGCGGCGTCTGCTGGCAGCACAGCGTTACGGCGCGAACTTTGTGGTGTCAGGGCGCAATGAATTTGCGCTTGATGGCATCAAATTTATCGGACTGGATAAAATTTCTTTTGCGGCGGACAGTCCGGGAGATGATTTTATCCACCCTGCCACCGGCGATACGCCGATGCGCATTGTTATTTCGTCGGGCACGTCAGGCGATCCCAAGGGCATGTTGCTCACTCACGAAATGATGGCGCTGCGCAACCGGACTATAGAAGCCGGAGCGACGTTATCGTCCCGTGTAATCACCATGGATATGAATTTCATCGTTGGCTTTCGTCCCGCAATGAGCGCTTTGGCAAGAGGCGCAATCCTGGTTTTTTCACCTTCACTGACTGCGGAAGATGTCTTGCATGGCATGGTCAGGCACCGGGTTACCCATGCCTATTTTTCTCCTTTTCAGGCAAGAGATATCGCGGCCCTCGCAGGTTCCAAAGGTCTTTCCTGCCCTGACCTCGTCTGCCTGAGAATAGGTGGTGGACATATCAGGAAGGAGTTATTGCATGCCGTCACAACCAAACTGAGCCGGCACGTTTATGCCTCGTATGGTTCAACGGAATCGGGCATGGTGACCTATGCCACGCCGGAGATGCTGGCAGCTCATTCCAATACTGTGGGCCGGGTCTGTGAATGGGCCACAGTAGAGGTGGTGGATTCCGAAGATAATTTGCTTGCATCGGGCACCACCGGACAATTGCGTGTTCGCTCGGACCATCAATTTAAGGAATATTACCGCGACCAGGAACGGAGCCGGCGCTGCTTTCGTAATGGGTGGTTTTATCCCGGCGACCTCGGGCATTTTGATGCGGAAGGATTGCTTTACATTGACGGGAGAACGGACGAGCAGATCAATCTCGGCGGCATGATAATCAACCCCGAAGACATCGAGGCCACACTGGCCGCACATCCGGCGGTAATCGACGCGGGAGTTTTTGTCGCAACAGAAGGAGATGGCAATGAAGTCACGGCCCTCGCACTGGTGCTGAACGATCCGTCGCAAATGGATGCTATTCAGGCCTATGCGCGTGCGAAGCTTGGTCCGCTCGCACCAATCAGGTATTTTTCCCAACCGACCCTGCCGCGCACTGCAACGGGGAAATTGAAGCGTGGCGAGCTTGCGGTGTTGCTTTCAACCTAAAACCGTAGCTATACCGATAAAGCCCATAATTTATACCTTTCGTCGTTCCCGCGAAGAGCCTGCCCCCG
>CAIQPV010000063.1 GCA_903873725.1 uncultured Nitrosomonadales bacterium | reverse complement strand
TTAAGTTTGACCGGGCCAATCATCTCCCTGGCCTCATCTGATATTTCAAGCCTTGGAACACGTATGTGATAAACCTTGTTGCCCGCGTAGCTCACAATTGCCTCGCCTTTGCCCAATGCTGTCAGGTCGTAAGGAGATACCTTGTATTCCTCGACAGCACGCTCCCCGATGCCAGAATTGGCATTCTGTGAGGTGCCGCCAGATGGTCCGGCAGAAGCATCGGATCCAGAATTTCCTTCACCGCCCGATGAGCTGATCGAGTCTTGCACTCGTATTTCCTTGCCAATGATTTCTGCGGCTACTTCGGCGGATTCCATCGTCCCTATCTTGAAAAATACCTTGGTCCATGTATTACCCAATACCATTTCGCGCAACTCAGGCGATATGGCATCGAGGTTAGCGATTGTCTGGGGGGCGGGAATAAAGAATACGTGGGCAGAACGGCTCTGCTCAAACATGCGATTCCATGCTTCAGTCACATAGGCTCCTGGTTCATCGCAGAACGCCATGCACGGTGGCCACGGCTTTTCATCATCCGGCATGGATTGCAGCCACGAGATCGTGGTGCGCAAATCGCCAATGAAAATCTTCCCGAAATTCATGGCTGCATTGTCTTTGCCCATTGTGGGAAGCATCACGTAGATGATTTTTTTCTGTTTGACCGCCTCGAATAGATTTACATCAGGCGAGTATGTGTTCATCACTTGGCCGAATTTTCCGGTACCAAAAGTAAACAAGCGTCCGCCGATGCCGCCGAACGTTTCTTTCAATCGCTTCATGTCAATTGCAGGTACATTGTCTTTATTGACGACACGGTATTGATCCAGGAATAAGGACAAGTTGGTTTTTTCATTAGATGGCGGAACCCTGTTTTCCAGATAGGTCAACGCCTTCTGATTCATGAGCAGGATCGACAGATCGATAGCGTTGTAGGCCAGGCCCGCCTTGTTAAGGGCAGCGACAAGGATTAGCAACCCTTGGTTGGCCGCTTGTTTGAAGTAGTCGGCACCCGGACTGCTATCCGTAGACGGGTTCAGCAGCAGAATGCGCGCGGCAACCTCGTCAGCATCGCCGTAAAGATAAGGGTTGTATGAGTTACTCATCTCCGGATTGCCGGGGTTGATCACCAGCAAATCGTCCTCACGTCCCGCCCATGCGCACGCGGCATGAATGGCCGCCAGGTTTTTGACATCCATCTTGCCGTCAACGAATATCACTCCGCCACCGCTGCTGATATGCTGCTGCATGATGTACCCGCCAAGCACCGTTTTACCTACGCCTGACTGGCCAAGGATGAACATGTGTCGCATCACGTCTTCATAAGGGATAACGACCGCATCGCCAGTATCAATGCAATACCCCAGCATGAGTCCACTATCCTTTTCCCTGTCGATCTTCCCGGAAAGTCGGCGCGCAGCGCATGCGGCACGCTCTACGAGCGTACTGCCAGGCACTGCACTTGATCGCAGACTCAGCTCTGATTCGAAGAATGCAGGCGCGAAAATTGAATTTGCGACACGCTTGGACAAAAACCATCCTGCGGCAGCTGAAATTGACATCCCCAACATTCCCTGAAGGAAGAAAACGATTTGATCAACATCACTCTGCGACAAATTTGAAGCTTTAGTGCAGATCAAATTTTTCACGCCAAGCGTATCGCAACACAAGCGCTTGGCATGCGCGACCTCCCACTCCAGAAATCCCGGACTCCATAGTTTGTCTAGCCACGCGGTAAAAAACGGATTGGTAGCAAATGCGCCAGAAAGAAGCGCGGCACCAGCCACGGTGTCGCGCGTTCCGCCAAATCTCAGTCTTTTAATAGCCTTGTGCGAAAGCATATTCATTTGTAATATTTATTTATAATCCTGTTGCACGGTATTATAATAGATGAAAACCAACTAGGCATCAATCTTGAAAATCATGATGGCACCAACCCACTTTGTTTTTGGAGTGACAACGGCTTTGGGACTATCTCAGTTAGGCTGGTTGGAAGCCTCTATTCCGGTATTTGCGGCAGCTGGATTCGGATCGTTGTTACCGGACATCGACCATCCTGGCAGCGTAGTAGGTAGGCGGCTTTGGTTTGTGTCTATTCCTGTTGCTATGATTTTCGGGCATCGCGGCATTACGCATTCGCTGATTGCCGTGGTGGCGATATCAGCGGCAATCGCATGGCAGACTGGTTCTCAGCAATGGATAGTTGCATTGGCCATCGGCTATCTGACCCACCTTATGGGTGATTGGCTAACCCCCTCCGGCGTTCCATTTCTCTGGCCTAATCGACGGAAGTTTGTCTCGCCAATCGGATTTAAAACTAATTCGATTGCCGAAAACATTTGCCTTGTGGCGATGATTGCTGTTGATGTGTATGGACTACGTGGCTAAGGGTGATATGAAATTCGATTGCACGATTTACGACAAAGCGGAAGGTAAGTTGCATGTCACCGTCGAAGCAGTTGATGAAAATGATGCGCATGAAGAAGCAGGCATCGCGGCTGCCGAGCGCGGATGTGCCAACGTCACAGAAGTTGTCGTTGGGGTTTTTGAATAACAGGGTGGAGTTAAAAATATTGCAAACGCTATAAAGCGGGGTATTATTGAGCAATTATGCGAAACGGGAGGATTTGCCATGCAAGCAGCCAAAATTCTCAACTTTTGTCACGTTTAGCCATCAGAAATATGTTAATTTGGCAGCGCTAAAGCGGACAATCGCCAAGGGCAGCACCCGGCCATGAAGAGCCCTTCCAGAGCGGCAGCTATTCGGCAATGAATTTGGTAAGAAAAAGTTGGGTAGTCGTTCAATGCAAACCTCACCGCAATGAATATACCTACTGGACACTAAAGTGCTCATTTTCTCTGATATTATTTTTGCGGCTCCATTAACTTAATGGCAGTGACTAAAACTGTGCAAGCCATTGCGCCAACTCACCGGCTGTCGTTTCATACTGCTCGATCAATTCATTGTTTGGCAAGGTGCGGACTATGCCCAAGGCTGCATGCCGCAATGTCAACGCGCGAGGGTTGTCATTGGCACGTTCATAGAGTGCGGCCAACTCAAGGTACGCAGCCACGAATCCGGGATCGAGGTAGATGGCCTTATTCAGACTTTCTTTTGCCTGATTGAAATCCTCCTTGACCTGAGCCAGCTGCGCTAATAAAAAAAATGGGGTGGCGGCCAGCGGAGCGACAGCCAGCGCCTTATGGCACAGGCGCTCTGCCAAAGCGAATTCACCCCGGTCGGCATGTATTCGCGCTTGCTTGAGCAGGTT
The DNA here is from genome assembly GCA_903873725.1 of uncultured Nitrosomonadales bacterium. GTDB lineage: Bacteria > Pseudomonadota > Gammaproteobacteria > Burkholderiales > Gallionellaceae > CAIQPV01. The sequence continues at coordinate 1,040 of CAIQPV010000063.1, read as the reverse complement.
TTCTTCGCCGATACAGAGTTGAGTGGGCGTGATATTTTCAACAATTTCTCCCGCGTGCGCTGGTAGGGTTTGTTTATTGACTTGACTATTATTAATTGGCTGCATGGTTAAATGGCGGAGCATTTCACCCGTAGTTTCACTAGGGTGAGGAATATAACCACTTTCAACAGGGTTGCGGATCCTGCGCCGATACACCACTCCCTCGGCCAGTAGTCTGGATTCCAGTTCAAGAACAGAATGTCCAATAAGTTCGGTGTGCGCGGTCAGGAGATACCCACCCACCCTGAGTGTCTCTGCAAACTTGGTTGCCACAGCGAACACGGCAGCGGGTTCAAAGTAAATAAATACGTTGCGGCACAGAATCAGGGCCATGTCATGCAGTTCCGAATTCGAATCCGGGAAGGGTTCGCTGACGAGATTGGAAACGCGAAACGTCACCATGCTGCGGATGCGTTCTTCAAGAATCCACTGTTTGCCTTCAAGATGAAAATAGCGCTGCTGCAACTCGGCAGGAAACATACGGAACGACCACTCACCATATCGCCCACGCTGCGCCTTGGCAATTGCTTTGGAGTCGATGTCAGTGCCGAGAATGAGAATGTTCCAACCCTCACGTTGCGGCAGCAGCATATCTACCAGCATGGCCAGAGAATAGGCCTCTTCGCCGCTGGAACAACCAGCGCTCCACAAACGCAAAGTTTTAGCACTACTTTGCTGTGCAATCAGTTCGGGCATCAGGTGAAAGCGTAGCAGATCGAACTGACCGTGGTCGCGGAAGAAAAATGTTTCGGTGCTGGTAAAAGCGCGGGCGAGCACTTCCCACTCTTCTATTGCCGGACTGCCAACCAGAAAAGTTCGGTAGTCTTTCAGCGAGGTATAACCCAAGTGTGCTGCACGCTCGCGCAGAATAGCGAGGAAGCGGTCACGCGCATCGTCGGTAATACGCAAGCCTATGCGTTGTGCAACTAGTTGTACCAATTCTTCAAGCTGTGATGAGTCGTTCATGGGCAACACTAGTGGAAGTTAAGCGTGGAGATCGG
>CAIQPV010000062.1 GCA_903873725.1 uncultured Nitrosomonadales bacterium | reverse complement strand
TTTACGCGCGCCTTGCGGTTGCCCTCATTGATAAGCTTCTCCTGCAAATCGGGGAACACCTCGTGGCCAATTTCCGTTATTGCGGTCTCCAACTGATCCAGAGTAGGGTTTTCGCCGGGCAATAGATCCTCAAGTGCTTCGCGGTATCGCTTTACAGCTTCATCAATAATGGCCCGCCGTTCTGGGTCCCGTTTCACGGGAATCTCCTTTGGAATGAACGTTCCAATGTAAATTCGCCGTTATCAAAGCAGATGACTCCTACAACATGAAAAATGCTGCCGGTTACAAGATCAGTAATGTCAATTCAGTCAATTGGGGTACGTTGCCTGAATCAAGAAACGCACCCTGTATTGACCGACAATTTTGACACGTGGGCCGGTGACAGATTGCTCAACCGTGGTACCGTTCAGTATGAGGACAAACTTCGCGAAGCTTGTCTAATATCTCTAGATTTCTAGATACCATGGAGGGATTGCGCGGTAATCCACGGAAATACCTGCTATCAGAGGTTGCCATGTGTATAGGCAGGCCAAGAGGCGTTAACAGAGTTAGTGATTGAACAAACTTCGGAGATTACACTCTATGAAACCTGACGATGAAGTCGCAACAATTCTACATGACCGTGCAATAAGGTTTGCAGAAAAGCTTAAAGGTGATCATGATCGCGTTAATCCGTGTTTCATGACAGGTAGAGGCTGCGTTTATCGAACTGAGATTGATAAAGCAAGATCAGATCGCAACAAATTGGCAGAACAAAACAACAAGCGATTATTAACAGGTTTTATGGTCATGCCGTTTCGGCCGCATACCAGAGTTTTCTTTACAAACACATTTAAGCCGTGCGTTGAACAGAATTATTCCGCCGAGGGACTGCAAGAAGTTAAACTCAGCACGGGTGAGGAAGTGCCAAGGCCAGGCATTGTGATTTGTGAAGGCATTTGTAAAAGGATTCAAGAAGCTGATTTCGTAATGGCAGATTTATCACTGCCTAATGACAATGTTTTTTTTGAACTGGGCCTTGCTCACGGTCTCAATCACCGCGTAGTACTGACATGTCAGTCGTCTACCCGTGCGAAAAACCAAGACAGCCAAGTCGCAAAAGAGGATCCATACGCAGGTTGGCGCGCTTGGATTTTCCAACATTTCACCAGCCTCAAGGCCCCAATTTACGTTTATCGCGATCTGGAGCCAATAGATGCCGATATGTTAAAGTTGGAGGATAAGATTTGGACCAGGCATTTGGGTACAGAGCCGCCGCTGAAGACCACTGACTTGACTAATCACCGAATACTCGTTATCGAACACCCTGACGATGCAGCATCGGTGGACCTCAATGAGAGTGACGTTAACTCGTCGGGTTATACTTCGGAAAATGCTACAAGGAGTAAAAATAACGCGCTCGACGATATTCGTCTAAGTGAAGTCGAAATAATCAAGTCATACGCTGGCGTAGCCATGACCGAGTTACTTGCTGATCTTTCAACAGCGAAAGACAGCCAAATTATAGACCTATATAAACACGCTTTTATCGAGCCGCTTAAAAGCATATTGCAAGTGGATACGGTTGACGACTTTACAAAGGTACGCGATGCAATCGACAGCGCATTTTGCATAATCGTGCGCACAGGAAAAGGCTGCCACCCCATGTCCTATTTCTGGCTTGGCTATGCATACTCCCGTGGCAAGAACGTTATACCAATAACGATATGCGAGACTGACAAGGACAATCTAGATCTCGCGTTCGACATCCGTGCGCAACGTCATATTACTCTGTACCCTGACAAGCCGGATAAGATTTTCGATCCCCTTAAGGCGTCACTACGCCATATGATAGAGTCAGATTTTACGCACAGGTCGAGAAGAGCGC
>CAIQPV010000061.1 GCA_903873725.1 uncultured Nitrosomonadales bacterium | reverse complement strand
GATGGAGTGACAGGGAGGCTGGCTCACAACATGGGCAACGTTTTAACCAACGCGGGTGTGCTGGCCGGAGCTGCGGGTGTTGCAACAAGTCTTGTGGCAACGGCAGCAGATACGCTTGCTGATTTTGGCTCAGGTGTAGACAAACCAAAACCATCCACATCTGGGACTCCAAAACCTGGCGTGCCAATGAGTCAAGGTGCGAAGCATTTGTGGGGTTCAGCAGCCACAATAGCTGGTGCGGCAACATTGGCAGGGGCAATTTCTGGCATGATTAAAAGCGGTGTGGACGGCGACAACAGCATTAATGCCATTGCCGGGACATTGATGATGACCCCAAATCCAGTGGCCAAGGGCGTTGGAGCATCGTTGCTGGCCGGGTACGAAGCAGGAAAGCTGCTAGGGGCTGACACGGCGGGTAAGTGGATTGGCGATGCAGTGTATGACTTTACGCACGGGGCAGGCAGCGAAAACGAACGTGCTGTGCAATTTACGTCGAAAATGAAAGAACTTCAAGAAAAGGCAGCGTCTGTGCGTAAGTGAAGTTGAGCTCCTTAAGCAACAAGGTAATCAACAACGACCAATCCGGGCAACTTGCAAAAATCCTTCCCATTATTAGTCAACACGGCGTGACCATGTCGCAAAGCCGTTGCCCCTATCAACGCATCATGGGCACCCACAGTCTCGTTTCGCGGAATCTGCGCTACCAACTGGGCATGAATGCGGGCAGTCTCAATATCTACTGGCAGCGCGGATAGTGCGACAATATTCCTTCGACAAAAGCCAAGCGGCGGCTACGGACACCCTCATCCATCGCACGATGGACACTAACCAAGAGTTCAGACGCAGTGACAACGCTGATATAGGCATCACCGTATTCAGCATAACGCGAAAGATCAAGCGAGACCTTGGTGCGTTCAGCAAGCACCAATACATCAGTATCGATCAAGAGGCCCAAGCGTCGCTCTCCAGAGGCTGAACAGCTACCCCGTGATGAATATCATCCAGGAACTGCTGAGACTCCTCGGCAGATAAACGCGGCAAACCGGCCAGCAAACGATCCAACTGGTCAATGGGGTAGCCAGCAGCCACAGGGCCCGGACTCACGAAAGCAATAAGTTCATTCCCTCGCATCACCTCCAACGTCACATGCTGGTAACGCACTTGGTTGAGCAAATCGGAGAAATTCCTGGCAAGGTGGGTGGCGGTAATTGAACGGGTAGTCATAATCTTACTCCATCTGACTGATTATCATATTTTATGATTATATGCAAAATGTTGTTTATTCGCAAATCCAGGAAAAGATACAGGAAACTACAAAACACGGGTCACATGAGCCCGGCAGGTGTCAGCGGTCGCTTTAGTGCTTGAACGATGCGACCTACCGATGCTACTCAGCGTTTGAAATCAAATAGATTCCGCATTGAGGGCCAGGATAAGTCTTGAAGTTCTCATCAAAAGGCGATCTCTGATCGTTATCATGATCCTCTGAAACATCCGCTACAGATACACGCGTAACTCTGTACATTTCTAAGGTGCGAAACGTGTATTGAAGACAAGCGACTCCGAAAAGCATCATGTTGATCGCAGCGAAATGCGAACCCCATTCTCTTGCAAATGCGAATGTCAAGAATCCACCAACTGTTAATGTAAAGCCAAATGTGAGGGTAAGAAAGATCCTCAGCTTTCCAGGATTTTTTTCTGCGGGCGATACACCATGATATAACCATATCCCCAATGCGAGCATAGTGCCAATCATAGTTACCAAGCCGAAATATTCATTTTTCATAGTACACCTTGCTTTCTTTTCAACTCCTGCCTGCCAAGTACAAGCTTACCCGTATTGTATTACCGATTAGCTATTACCCATTTCGGAATTGAGCGGTTTAATCCAACAATTTCAACGAAAGTTCACTCGCGTTTGGTGGTTTCGTCCGATTCCAGAGTCGGATAGATAAGGTTGCGTGGCGTGATCAGGTTCTTGAACACGCACAAATGCGCGTCAATTATTTGCTTCAGAAACCACCATCCCCATTTGTATATCAGCTCACCTGGCTTGCCAAAGAATGTTTTGCGCAGCGGCTCGACGCTCAGGATGATGATGAGTGCTGCGCCGACGATCCATAACCAAAAAGCCATCGTTCCTC
>CAIQPV010000060.1 GCA_903873725.1 uncultured Nitrosomonadales bacterium | reverse complement strand
TGTCCAATTTCCTGAGTTGCCGCCGCGCTTTTCTTCCAGTTGCACAAACTCGATTCGCATACCTCGGTCAATCGCCTTGCACATATCATAGATGGTCAGTAGCGCAACATTGACCGCGCACAACGCTTCCATTTCGATGCCGGTCTGGCCAAAGCAACTCACTGTGGACACTGCTTTGATGCCGACACAACCCTCGTGATCAGGCAATGTTATTTCACTGAATACCACCTCCACACCGGTTAGCGGGATGGGATGACACATGGGGATGATGTCCGGCGTATGTTTGGCTGCCATCACCGCCCCGACATCTGCCACGGCCAGTACGTTACCCTTGGCGATCTGGCCGGTACGAATGCGCTCCAGCGTGGCGGGCTGCATACGCAACACGCCGCTGGCGATGGCTACCCGAACTGTTTCGGGCTTGGCAGACACATCCACCATTCGTGCGCGCCCCGTTTCGGAAAAATGGGTCAGGTCGTTCATCTGTAATCTATCCTCAATTTAACGGGCATTTCACTGTGGTTGCCTCATCCGCCTGTTCGTGACATAAAGCGCATGATTCGCGGCTCGGATTGCGAAATGTCGAATATATGTGCCTGCGGTTTGAGGGTCGCAGCCCGTGCGATCAATTCAAGCAAGCGCCTTTCGTCGCCAGTGCGTATAGCAGGCAGCAAGTCCACCATGCCATCGTTCCCCAGGCATGGGAACAGTTCTCCACGGACGGTAACGCGCATCCGGTTGCAGTCTGCACAAAAGTTTTTCGAGTGTGGCGAAATGAAGCCGATGCGTGTCTCGTAACCGGATACGCGCCAATAGCGCGCAGGCCCGCCAGTGTTTTCCACGCTTGGAACTACCTCGAATTGCTGCTTTACCAGCGCCAGCAATTCGGCATTGCTGTAATATGAATCGGCATGATGGTAGCCGGTTTCGCCCAGCGGCATTTGTTCAATGAAACTGATATCAACTCCGCGCGCGAGTGCGAACCGTATCAGTTCGTGTGATCCGTCATGATTGATGTCGCGGATCAGCACCGTGTTCAGTTTGATGCGGCGACTTCCCCATGAATCTATGGCGGCATCAATTCCAGCCAGTACTCCTTGCAAGTTGCCGGTGCGTGTGATGAGCCGGAAGGTTGTGGGATCTAGGCTGTCCAGACTGATATTGACCCGGTTTATTCCTGCCTGTGCCAGTGGTTTGGCAAGTTGCGGGAGTTGTGAGCCATTGGTAGTAAGCGTGAGTTCACGCAACCCATTCAATTCACTGATGCGTGATGCAAGCCACGGTAAATCTTTCCGGACCAGAGGTTCGCCGCCGGTGAGCCGTATTTTGTTGACCCCGAGGCCGACGAAGGTTTTTGCGATGCGCAGAGACTCTTCCAAAGACAGTATTTCGCTGCGCGGAAGAAATTGCATTTTCTCCGACATGCAATAAGTGCAACGGAAATCGCAGCGGTCGGTCACCGACAAGCGCAGATAATTTATTTTTCTTCCGAAGGTGTCTTGTAATTTATCCATATGTCAGGCAATCAGGGTGCAGCAGGAGTAGCTAAAGCCGAAATTAACCGGCACTCTTCACGATCGGCAATGCATTCCGCACTATGGGCTTCAGTTCAGCATCGCCGAATTCGCGAACGTACTGAAGAATTGCAACGCGCATGCGTGGTTCCCAGGTGTTCCGGATATGTGCGGCAACATCCTTCACTGCCTGTTCGCGGTCGGGCATTGCTTCGAAAAAGGCACCGATCTGGTTCGCCATTTTAATCAGGTTGGCAGGGTTCATGCATTGGTTCCTTGAATACGTTGCGGATGGGAGTAAATTGCACAACCGGAGCCGCGCAAAAATCCGATCAGCGTCAGATTGAGTTTTTCCGCCAGACGCACTGCTGCGGCTGTTGGTGCCGAAACTGCGGCGAGTATGCCGTAACCAAGGGCCGCAGCTTTCTGCACCATCTCAAAACTGGCGCGACTGGTTATGATCAAAGCGCCATCGGTTGCTGCATCGGCACTCGCCAATGCGCCAAGTGTCTTGTCCAATGCGTTGTGTCGCCCGACATCCTCGCGTACATGGCTGATACTTCCATCTGCGGCGACGAGGCAAGCGGCATGGACGGCGCCGGTCATCTCCTGAATTGATTGCTGTGCCGGCAATCGGCGCATTCCCTCGTATAGCGCTGCAAGCTGAAAAGATGCGCCCGCAGCAACCGGATGCAGGTCACGCATCACTTGGCTCAGGCTTTCTGCACCGCACAGGCCACAACCCGTGCGACCGGCCAAGCTGCGACGTCGTTCCTTGAGGTTGGCGAATGATTCCCCGAATATGTTCATGTGCAATGTGATTCCCTTTGGTGCTTCTTCAATCTCTATGTCGAATACTTCGGAACATCTTTTAATGATCCCTTCGGAAAGACTGAAGCCAAGCGCGAAGTCCTTGAGGTCGGCGGGCGTTGCCAGCATCACGGTGTGGGCGATGCCGTTGTATTCAAAAGCAACCGGCACTTCCTCAGCCACAGTGTCCATGCCGGGCGTCCTTCCGGGGCGGGACACGGCAAGTTGCACTTGTGGCATCATGCAGTGCCAGCCCGCGCCAATAGCTGATGCTGCTTCTTGTCTTCCCGTGCATTCCGCTGCTGCCATTCCGATGGCTGATCAACACGCACCAATTGTACTGCGGTCACCTTGTACTCCGGACAATTGGTCGCCCAATCCGAGTTATCGGTAGTAATGACGTTGGCACCGGATTCCGGGAAATGGAAGGTGGTGTAAACCACCCCCGGCTGCATGCGCTCGGTAACCGTCGCGCGTAGAACAGTGTCACCCGCACGAGACACCACTCCAACCCAGTTGCCCTCTACTATCCCGCGCTCTTCCGCGTCATGCGGGTGGATTTCCAGCAGGTCTTCGTCATAAAAACGTACATTCTCGGTGCGGCGCGTCTGCGAGCCCACGTTATATTGCGAAAGCACACGGCCGGTTGTCAGTATCAAGGGATAGCGCTGAGTCACCTTCTCTGTAGTCGGCACGTATTGGGTAATCAGGAAGCGCCCTTTGCCGCGCACAAATTCACCCACGTGCATGGTCGGCGTTCCCTCGGGAGCGTCGTCGTTGCACGGCCATTGCAGGCTGCCCAGACGGTCGAGCTTGGCGTAACTCACCCCGGCAAAGGTTGGCGTGAGCCGTGCTATCTCGTCCATGATCTCGGACGGGTGCGCGTAGTCCATCTTGTATCCAAGGGCATTGGCAAGCGCCATCGTGACTTCCCAGTCGCTCTTCCCGCTTAACGGCGGCATCACCTTGCGCACGCGCGAGATGCGGCGTTCCGCATTGGTGAAGGTGCCGTCCTTTTCGAGAAATGACGCCCCGGGTAGAAACACATGCGCGTACTTGGCGGTCTCATTCAGGAATAAATCCTGTACCACCACGAATTCCATGGCGGGAAGTGCTGACTGTACGTGCTGGGTGTTGGGGTCGGACTGTGCCGGATCTTCTCCCTGGCAATACAGCCCGAGGAAGCTGCCGTCGAGTGCCGCCTCGAACATGTTGGGTATGCGCAACCCGGGTTCAGACTGGATCTCAACGCCCCAGGCATGTCCGAACAATTCACGCGTGATGGTGTCGGAAACATGGCGATAGCCTGGCAGTTCGTGCGGAAAACTGCCCATATCGCAGGAGCCCTGCACGTTGTTTTGCCCTCTCAGGGGATTGACTCCGACACCTTCACGACCGACATTGCCCGTTGCCATGGCGAGATTGGCAATGCCGATCACTGCCGTCGATCCCTGTGAATGCTCGGTGACGCCAAGCCCGTAGTAAATTGCCGCGTTGCCGCCGGTGGCATACAGGCGTGCCGCAGCCCTGACTTCGGCTACCGGAACCCCGGTAGCGGCTTCCATCGCTTCCGGCGAATTGGCCGGTCGCGCGACAAATTCACGCCATTGCGCAAAGGCCTTGGCTTCGCAACGTTCCGCGATGAATGCCTCATCGAGCAGACCTTCACTGACGATGACATGAGCCAACGCGGTGAGCACGGCGACATTGGTGCCGGGACGCAGCTTCAGATGATGGGTTGCCTTGACGTGGGGCGAATTGACCAACGCAATTTCGCGCGGATCGATCACGACCAGTTTCGCACCCGCGCGTAAACGGCGTTTGAGGCGCGAGGCGAACACCGGGTGCCCGTCGGTGGGATTGGCGCCGATCACCACAATCACGTCCGCCTTTTCAACCGACTTGAAGGTTTGTGTCCCGGCGGATTCGCCCAGTGTCTGTTTTAGGCCGTAACCGGTTGGCGAGTGGCAAACTCGGGCGCAAGTGTCCACATTGTTGTTGCCAAAGGCTGCACGCACGAGCTTTTGGACAAGGTAATCTTCCTCGTTGGTGCAACGGCTGGAAACCATCGCGCCTATCGAATTTCGTCCGTACTTATCCTGAATGCGGCGGAACTCGGAGGCCGCATAGGTGAGCGCCTCTTCCCACGAAACCTCGCGCCAGGGATCCGATATCCTTGAACGAATCATCGGTTTGGTTATGCGACCGGGGTGTGTCGCGTAGCCCCATGCGAAGCGCCCTTTTACACAGGCATGTCCCTCGTTGGCTTGGCCGTCTTTCCACGGCACCATGCGCACCACTTCCGCGCCTTTCATCTCTGCCTTGAAACCGCACCCGACCCCGCAGTAGGCACAGGTTGTTGTCACCGAGTGTTCGGCCTGACCTTTGTCGATCACCGTCTTTTCCAACAGCGTCGCGGTCGGACAGGCATTGACGCAGGCACCGCAAGAAACGCATTCTGAATCCATGAAATCCTGACTCTGTCCGGCAGAAACACGCGAGTCAAATCCCCGCCCGGAAATAGTCAGCGCGTAAGTGCCCTGCTGTTCTTCGCAGGCGCGCACGCAACGGTTGCAGACGATGCATTTGGCCGGATCGTAGGTGAAATATGGATTCGATTCGTCCTTCTTCACATCGGTGAAGTGGTTGGCTCCCGCCATGCCATAGCGCACCTCGCGCAAACCGACCACTCCGGCCATGGTTTGCAGTTCGCAGTTGCCGTTGGCCGCGCAGGTCAGACAATCGAGCGGATGATCGGAGATGTAAAGTTCCATCACGTTGCGCCTGAGGTCGGCCAGTTTCGCCGACTGTGTGCGTACCTTCATGCCGCCTTCGGCCGGCGTGGTGCAGGAAGACGGGTATCCGCGCCGGCCTTCTATCTCAACGAGGCACAGGCGACAGGAGCCGAAAGGTTCCAGCGCGTCTGTGGCGCAAAGCTTGGGGATCATGACTCCGGCCTCGACGGCGGCCCGCATCACTGACGTTCCTGCGGGCACAGTAACGGCAATGCCGTCGATATCCAAAGTGACTTGACGGTCAGCGACGACCGCCGGTGTACCGTAGTCTATGTCGTTCATTGAAAGTCCTCCGGAAAATGATTCAGCGACGACAGCACCGGGTAGGGCGTCATGCTGCCCATTGCGCACATCGAGCCGTGGGTCATGGTGTCGCAGAGGTCGCGCAACAGCTCTATCTGATCGATTTGTCCGGCGCTGATACGGTCGATGATTTCAACACCCCGCGTGGAACCGATACGGCAGGGGGTACATTTGCCGCACGATTCAAGCGCGCAGAATTTCATCGCATAACGCGCCTGCTTTGCCATATCCACCGTATCGTCGAAAGCAACAATCCCACCGTGACCGAGCACTGCGCCCACAGCCGCGAACGCCTCATAATCGAGTACCGTGTCAAACTGTGATTCGGGCAGGTAAGCTCCCAGTGGCCCGCCCACCTGCACTGCGCGCAGAGGCCTGCCAGAGCGCGAGCCGCCGCCAAAATCATAGAGTAATTCACGCAAGGTGAGGCCAAACGGTACCTCAACCAAGCCGCCGTATTTGATGTTTCCCGCAAGCTGGAACGGCAGGGTGCCACGCGAGCGACCTACACCCATTTCACGATAAAACGATGCGCCCTGAGCGAGGATGTCCGGAACGCTGGCGAACGTGATAACGTTATTAATAACTGTCGGCTGACCGAACAGGCCGGAGATTGCCGGCAGTGGAGGTTTGCTTCGCACGATACCGCGCTTGCCTTCAATACTCTCCAGCATCGCCGTCTCCTCGCCGCACACGTAGGCTCCCGCTGCCTTGCGCACTTCGATGCGGAATTCACCGAGCCAGTCACCCGCCGCTTCCAAAGCGGCATTCAAGGTCGCAATTGCATGCGGGTATTCCGAACGAACGTAGATGTAACCCTTGTTCGCGCCGGCGGCGAGCCCCGCGATGGCCATGCCCTCAAACAGACAGCAGGGATCTCCTTCCATCTGCATCCGATCGGAAAAGGTTCCCGAGTCACCTTCGTCGGCATTGCACACAATATATTTCTGCGTGGTCGAAGCATCGAGTACGGTCTTCCATTTGATGCCTGTCGGGAAAGCTGCACCTCCGCGTCCGCGCAACCCCGAGTCGGTGACCATGCGCACAATATCGGCGGGTGCCAGGTTGCGTGCAAGGTCCAGTCCCTTGCCGCCGCCATGAGCTTGATAATCCCCCAATGAACGCGGATCGATCACTCCGGTGCGGCGCAAAGTCACGCGTTGTTGCCTGGCCAGATAAGGAAACACTTCGATATTCCCGAGATGCAGCGGGTGGTTTCCACCTGTCAAAAAATTTGCCGCGAACAGGCCGGGTATATCGGCCGCAGTTACTGGTCCGTAGGCAATGCGGCCATGATCGGTAACGACCTCGACCAGCGGTTCCAGCCAGAACAGTCCCCGCGAACCATTGCGCACGATGCGAAAGCCCGATCCGAGTTTGGTTGCCTCAGCGGTTAAAGCTGCAACAACTTCATCGGCACCCAGCGCCAGCGCGGCAGAATCGCCCGGAACATACACTGTAATGCTCATGATCGCTCTCCGAGCGCGCCGATCAAGGCATCGAACTTCTCCGGCGTCACCCGCGCATGCAGCGTTGTTTCATCAATCTGTACCGCAGGCCCGATGGAACACAGACCCAGACAGTAGACCGGCTCCAGCGTCAAATCGCTGTCCTTCAGTCGTTCCCGGGCATGGGCCGCCAGTGCCTCACTGCCATTCGCCTGACAGGCTTCGGCACAGCAAACGTGAACAACATGACTTCCCGGTGGCGTCTGGCGAAAGTGGTGATAATAGGTGATCACGCCATGCACCTCAGCCCGCGACAGATTGAGTTGTTTCGCAATCAACGGTACCACTTCGCCGGGCAGGTAACCCAGTGCATGCTGGATATCGTGCAGGATGGGCAGCAACGCACCGGGTAGCTCGCGCTTTGCCGCGACAATGCTCTGCACAATATCACTGGAAATGTCAGTCACCTTTATCTCCACTTATTTGAACAGGATGACCGCCTTCTGCAACGTCATCCAGATGCCCCAGCCCAGCGGTATCCATATCGCCAGCCACGCAAGAAATACCTTTCCGCTATGGCTGACCTCAACCGCAAGTGCCTCGACATCCGCGACAAAGTGCTGATGGGTCTCATGGGCCAATTCCGCCTCTTTTTTCAGCTCCTCGTCTGTCATGTAATGTTGTTCCGCCACCGACTTCACCAGCCAGTTGCAGATAAAACCGAGCACCAATAATCCTGCAAGGATGTACATCGTAATCGAATAGGCCTCAGCTTTGGGTACACCGTGATCCAGTTGATAATCACGAATATAGTTCACCAGTACCGGCCCCAACACCCCGGCTGTCGACCAGGCGGTGAGCAGTCGACCGTGAATCGCTCCCACCATCTTGGTTCCGAACATGTCGGCCAGATAAGCGGGAACTGTAGCAAAACCGCCACCGTACATCGACAGGATGACGCAGAAAAAGGCGACGAACAAAGCCAGATTTCCGGCAGCCGCCATACTTGGGATCGACGCATAGAGCGAACAACCAAGCAGGAAAAAAATTGAATAGGTAAGTTTGCGTCCCAATTTATCCGAGAGCGAAGCCCAGAAAAAACGGCCACCGATGTTGAACAGCGACAGCAAGCCGGTAAAGCCGGCGGCAATTGCGGCGATCTGTCCCTTCTGGGCAGGATTCAAATCGTTGAACGCCAGATCGACGCCGATCAGTTTGCCTCCGAAAACTTCCTGCAACATCGGCGATGCCATGCCGATGATGCCGATGCCCGCTGTTACATTAAGACATAGCACCCCCCAAACCAGCCAGAACTGAGGCGTCTTCCAAGCCACTTCCAGATGCACGTGGCGGTCGGTAATCATGCTTTTGGCGGTAGGTTCTGCGGGCGGTTCCCAGCCGGCAGGTTTCCAGTTTTTGGATGGTACACGGTAACCAAGTGCTCCCGCCATCATGAATACAAAATAGATTGCGGCGAGGGTGACGAAGGTTTCCCAGACGCCGACCGATGTCGGTGTGGCGTAGAATTTCATCAACTTGTCTGCCAGGGGCGCACCGATCATGGCACCACCGCCAAAACCCATGATCGCCATACCCGTGGCCATACCGCGCCGATCCGGGAACCACTTGATCAGGGTCGAAACCGGTGAAATGTAGCCGAGCCCCAGTCCGATACCACCGATTACTCCGGAGCCGAGCCAGAGTACCCATATCTGATGGGTAATCACACCAACAGCCGAAATTACCAAACCTCCGCACCAGCAGAATGCTGATACCACACCGGCCTTACGCGGGCCGGCGTGTTCGAGCCAGCCGCCCCAAATTGCCGCCGATGAGCCAAGGAAAATGAAAAACAGGGTAAACATCCATCCCAGCGTTGAAATTTTCCAGTCGCAACTCGTGGTGAAGACTTCAGAAATAAAACTCATATCCTTGGGACAGGCAAGCGGTTGGGTAATACCGATAGCTCTGGATAGCGGTAGCCAGAATACTGAAAACCCATAAGCCATGCCGATGCAAAGGTGGATGGCAAGAGCGGCGGGGGGTACCAGCCAACGATTAAAGCCCGGACGGGCGATGGTACGTTCCCTGTCTAAAAAACCGGGGGCTGTGGCTGCTGATGCGAGTGCGGTCTCCATAGAATCTCCTCTGTTATTATATAGTTCCGCCGGACTAGCGGATGAATGGGGAACGTCCTGTACGGCTATACAGCGTCTACGCAAATAAGCATGTTACAAGGTACGCCAAACCTTTTGACAAGAAAAGCGGGAAATTTCGAAGGGTTATTCGTCTTTGGCGAACGACTCGTTCAGTCCGTAAGCTTCCTTGAGCAGGGCTTCCATCATCGGAGGGCGGGGTTCACGCTGCGGCACAATCAAACCTGTCACCCAGGCTACCGCCGGTTCGGTCAGCGGCAACACCTGTACGCCTGCCGGCAAGCCGATCAAATCGAGCACGCTGAGCGGCAAAATTGCGGACCACGCACCGGAACACACATGAGCCAGCATGCTGACAATAGAATTGGATTCCAGTGTGGGTTCAGCTCGGCAACCCAGTTGCGCAAAGACCGTATCGATAGTCTTGCGGTTCTGCATGTCCGGTGTCAGGAGACACAGCGGAACCTGCACGGCCTCAAGCCAGGTTATGCTGTCGCGGCCTTCGAAAGGACCGCCTGACGGTGTCAGCAGGGCGTGGTTCTCTTTCCACAGGGGAACGGTAAGCATGTGGCGCAATGCCAGCCCGGACTCAACGTAAATAATGCCCGCATCAATTTCGAAGTCCTGTAGCCGCGACAAAATCTCGCTGGTGGACAGCGACAATACCTTGATTGACACCAGTGGATTGCGGCGAGTGAATGCGGCAGTCAAAGAGGCAACCACTGTCAGCGCAGTGGGAATCACCCCCAGACGAAGCTCGCCGGTAAGGCCTTGACGCAGCTTGGCCAGTTCCTGCCTGAGGCCCTCTGCTCCGGCCGCCATGCGTTGGGCATAATCAACCACGCACTGCCCCTCGGGCGTCAGTCCGGTGAAATGTTTGCCCCGTTCGACCACGGCAATACCCAGCTCGGCCTCAAGGTCGCTGATTGCTGCCGAAAGCGTCGAAGGCGAGATATGACAGGCCGTTGCGGCACGACCAAAGTGTTTCTCGCGTGCAAGCGCAATCAGGTACAGATATTTTCGGGCGATCATCATGCGGATTTGAAACCCTTTGTTATATTCTTGATATATTGATACCCGGTTAATTGAAAGACTGGTTGGAGCTGGCCGGTGTCGCAGATTTGGCTTTAGTGCCCAGTACCAGCTTCAACGGCACGTCCTTGCCATCGGTTTCTACCTTTTCGGCAGCAAGCACCGCAAGGCGCTCAACCGGTGCGCCGGCCGTCCTCAGGGCGGTGGCCGTGAATTCTCCGCGCGCCGTTGCCAAGGCCAGCAGGCGTTCGTT
Source organism: uncultured Nitrosomonadales bacterium (assembly GCA_903873725.1). GTDB lineage: Bacteria > Pseudomonadota > Gammaproteobacteria > Burkholderiales > Gallionellaceae > CAIQPV01. The sequence goes on along the minus strand of CAIQPV010000060.1, from coordinate 6,980 downwards.
GCCGACTACCACTTTGTTGCGCAGGCGCTCAAACAGGAGGCCGTAAAAATCGGCTCCCTTCAGATTGGCCACTTCCTGCTCGTTCAGGGGGTGTTTATCGTGGAACAGGCCGGACAGCCGGGAGATTACCTTGCCGGTTTTGCTCTCTTCAAGCTGGCCCGGATTTGCCTGGCGGAAACCTTCCTTGAGGGCTGCCAGTTCACCGCCGCCAAAGGCGTCCGAGAACATGCTTTCCAGGGCTGATTGTATCTTGGGCTGGCGCGTGGAAATCGGGCCGGGATCGTTGTCGCCTTCGACATGTTGACCGCTCTTTTCCAGCACGGTGCGGCGCAACTGCCGATCCTGAAGCGCAACCCGGTCGGTGTCTGCATAAACGCCGTGCACTTCCAGGGATAAATTGGGACGCTTGGACATGGCACCGGCAAGCTGCACCAACTTCTCGCGCTCAGGCGGTGTCAGTTTCGCCTGGCCCGCCTCAAAGGTAATGTTCTCGAATTTTTCGCCGCCGCCGAATAGCGCCCCGAGTGCCCGGAATGGGGCAGTAGCGATCTTGGTAAACACGTTGACAATTGCTTTCCAGATGATCCCGCCATAGCTGAACTGGGGGTCGTCCAGGCTGCCGGACACGGGCAGGCCAAGGTCAATGCGCCCGTCGGAATCCTGCAAGATGGCAATGGCCAGATCCAATGGAAGGTTCTTGGCTTCAGGGCTTTCCACCCGTTCGCCCAGGGTCAACTGATCCATGACCACCTGATTCTCGCCTTGCAATTGGTGTTGGTGAATCTTGTATTGCAGATCGAGGGAAAGTTTGCCGGAAGCGATCTTGCGTCCGGCGAAGGTGGCAGAATACGGCGTCAGCCCGGTCATCTCGATGTTGCGGAAAATAACCTTCAGATCCATGAAGTCCGTGGGATTGAGCAGATCAATCTGTCCCACGGCGCGAGCGAGACCGTAGTCGTCCACCTGGCCGTCCAGTTCCAGTTGTCCGGGCGCACCCGGCCTGGATGAGAGTCCCGTGATGATTCCGTGGAGGTCATGAATCCGGGTGCCGAAGGGCAGAGCCAGCGAAAAGTCGGCGAAGTCCATTTCGCTGCCATTGACCCGCAACCGGTCTATGTTGACAAGGAATGGGGGCGTCGGCTCGACCTCCTTGGGTGGAACGGGTGGCGCAGGAGCAACCGGCGCGGCATCGGCCGCAGGTTGCCGGAGGATATTTTTGATGCTGACCGACTTGTCCTTGTAGATGATCAGCTTGGTGTCGAGTCCGGAGATTGTGAGTTCGCCGATGTCCAGTTTTGCAGGCGTAACTTCAAATTCGCGACTACCAAGAGATTTCCAGCTCAGGAATAGATTTCCTGTATCAGCCTCGTTGAGAAGCAGGTCGCGCAACGCGAAGCTGCCATGATAACCGGCTCCTTTGGCATCGTAGGTAACCCGGCCTTCGGTTGACAAGCGTCCCCTCACCAGTTTCAGCCTGGCCGCAGTGGAAAGATATGGTTGGGCCGGCGTGAGACTGAGTTCCGTGAGCTTTAGCCGGATATCCGCAGTCGGTCCGGCGGGAACAACCTTTCCTTCTGCCTCAAAGCTGCCACCGCCCCGGACCCTGAAGGAAGTTCGGAGTGGCACCGCCTTCTTCAAATCTTCGCTGACACCTTCCAGGCTCAAGACAAGGTCATCGAAAGCCAGTTCAGCGGCCGGTTTGACGGACTCGTCCCGGAAGACGGTGTTGAAACCGGCCAGTTCCAGTTTTTCAACGCGATAATGCCAGCCGGTTTCGGCGGGGGTACTAACGGGCTTACCCTTTTTGACCGGTGCGGATTGGGCGGGAGGCAACACAGCCTGCAATGCTTCAATGATGTCAATGCGGCCGTGGTCATCCTTCGCAAGCCTGACACGCCCATCCTTGAACGCAATGCGACCCAGCGTCGCCTGATGTGCGGCAAGGTTGACACGGATGTCTTCAAAGGAAAGGTTGCCGAGCTCCAGAGCCTTCGGGGAACCTGCCTTAGCCCGGTGCAGGTCGAGCTTGCCGTCGGTTACGCTGAGCACACCGAGAGTGAAGCTGTTCTTTACCAAGTCGAAGCGGCCTTCTTTGGCCTCAACGGTATCAACCGTAACGGCCGGGTCAGAACCGCGATGTCCATGAAGTTTGAGGCCGGCGAGTTTCGCTGCCACATGTTCCAGATTCAGCTCCATTTTTCCACCGGCATAGACCAACCGGTAGTCTGCCGACAAGCCGGCGAGTCCTGATGGAGGGGGAATCGGCAGCTTGTCTTTGAAGTAGCCCGCCAGTCGGGAAATATCTGCATCCTCGACGCTGAAGCTGCCCGTTATGGACAGAGGCTCAAGACTGGCCTCGCCATGCCAGGCAACACGGGCACCGAATGCGGTTCGCGCCGAAACCTTGTATTGTCCCCGGTCATCGGGCAGGGTGGAAATCTCCGTGAGTTCCATGTCCATCGGCTCGATACGGGTGGTGAAGACAGGCACGATTCGCTTGTCGGCAAAATCCAGCCTGGCACCGGACAGGACGAAATGATGAATGTCGAGCCGGGGCAAGGGCGAGGCCGTTTTTTCTTCCTTGCCTTTTAGTGCGTCAATCAGGGCTGACCAGTTGAGCCTGCCATCCGGCTGCAGGATAGCCGTGGCTTCAAGCCCGTCGAGGCGAATATCATCGAAAACCATGGCCCTGCGATAGATGCTGGCGGCAGACATGCTGACCACCAGGTCCCGAAAAGCCAGCAGCGGCTCGCCATCCGGCTGTGTGAGTCGCAGTCCGGATAAATGCAAACTAATCCTGACAGGATTAAATTCCGGCCGGTTCATGGTGAGGCGGTGGCCGGTCTTTCCGGCAATGAATTTTTCCGCCTGGGTTTGCAGAATGGATGGCAGAACCAGCCATCCGAACAACAGGTAGGCGACAATGAGACCTGCCAAGGTTAGTGCAAAAGTTTTGAGGGAAGGAAACCGGAGGTTCATGCTAAATCTCGGAATGGGTAGCGTTGAACTGATTGTAGCTCCTGAGCACCGAATTGCCCATAGTTGCTTTTGGGGCAAGTCCGGTTGGCTGATTTGCAATATCAGCCAACCGGCAGAAGCATACCCGGCACCGGGTTTCTATCGTAAAGACTGCTGAAAATCCTCATCTAAAATCGTGCCAAAAACAAAACCCTCGGCTTGCAGTTGCGCAATAATTTCTTCCAGTTTTTTGACCGTGTTCGGATGAATCTCATGCATCAGGATAATCCCGCCGTTACGCGCTCTGGCGGCAGATACCACGTGGCCTACATAGTCGTTGCGGTATTGGGGAAGCACCCCGCATGAAATCGCTTCCTTGATATCGACCGATCCGGTCTTTTCAAATGCCCAATCGCAGGAATCTATGTGCCAGCCCACTATTTTGTAACCTCGGGAGTGTACCAATTCATTGGTTTCGCAGGACGAATTCCCATAAGGATAGCGAAATAGTCTCGGATGGAGATCATCGCCAAGCAGGGTTTCATTGCGCAGAACCTGCTCCGCTTGTTCGGTTGCGCTGATGTCGTGGAAGTTGGGATGGTCCCAGGAATGATTGCCGATGATCTGCTGGTTGGCGGCACGTACTTTCTCAACAAGCTCGGGATGTTGCTGAACTTTCTTGCCTATCATGAAGAAAGCTGCGGATATATCATATTTTTTTAACACGTCGAGGATGAATTCGGTCTGCCCCGGCTCAGGGCCATCATCAAAGGTCAAGGCAACATGTTTTGTCGGCGGTTTGGTTGAAATATCCGATTCGTATCTGCAGTTTTGCTCCAGTATCTTTGGCTCGATCGTCAGCTTGTCGTCCAAACGTTTTAAATGATGCTTGCGGATGTGTGCGATCTCTTCTTCATGGGAATGTTCGCTTGCAAGAGTCAGTTGCGGTTTCTTGATTTCCGGCGAGGGCTCAACTGCTGACCCGGCACAGCAGTAAAACGCGATGACGAGTGAGCTGCAAAAGATATGAAGTTTGCCGTTAATTTTATTTTAACCCCAGCACGTCCTGCATATCGTACATCCCCGCCGCATTGCTTTGAAGAAAACGTGCAGCGCGCAACGCGCCCATCGCAAAGGTGGCGCGGCTGCTCGCCTTGTGGGTGATTTCAATGCGCTCGCCGGTGCCCGCGAACAGCACGGTGTGGTCACCTACAATGTCGCCGCCGCGCACGGTGGCAAAGCCGATGGTGGAAGGGTCACGCTCACCGGTCACGCCTTCGCGGCCATACACCGCGCATTGCGACAAGTCGCGCCCCAGGGTTTTTGCGATGACCTCACCCATCCCGAGCGCGGTACCTGAGGGGGCATCCACCTTGTGCCGGTGATGTGCCTCGATAATCTCGATGTCGTACCCGTGGCTCAACACTCTGGACGCCATTTCCAGCAGCTTGAAAGTGAGATTTACCCCCACGCTCATGTTCGGCGCGAACACGATGCCGATTTGCTGCGCCGCCGCACCCAGTTGTGCCTTCTGCTGCGCGCTGAAACCGGTGGTGCCGATCACCATGTTCACCCCGAGTTGCCGGCAAATCTCAAGGTGATGCAGCGTCCCGTCCGGGCGGGTAAAATCTATCAGCACATCCGCGCCATGCAGTCCGGCAGCGACGTCCGACGTGATCTTTACGCCGCATGCGCCGCCGGCCAACTCGCCGGCGTCCTTGCCGAGTTGCGCGCTGGAAGCGTGTTCCAGAGCCGCATGCAGTATCAGGTCGTCCGATTGCAACACGCTTTCCAGCAACGTCCGGCCCATGCGTCCGCCGCAACCGGCGATTGCGATATTAATTTTATGCATTGCCTGTTCCTATTTCTTGTCTGTTGCCGACGCGGTCAAAGAGGGCATGTCGCTGTCGTCTATCCGCGCCAGATGCTCATCATCAAAATACAGTGTCAGGCGCTGCTTTTCGACCAGCTTGCCGCCTTGCTGGAGGGCATAAACATAATCCCAGCGTTTGGCATGAAAAGGATCGGTAATCAGCGGAGTCCCCAGAACCGAGCGCACTACGGCAGCCGACATGCCGACCTTGATCTTGTCGCGCATTTCCGGCGTTACCAGATTGCCTTGCTGGATATCAATTTTGTGGGGAACAAGCGATGGCAGCGCGGGCCAGGACAGATCGGGCCAGGATAAATTTGGCATGGATAGATTGGGTATGGACATATTGCTGCATGAAGCGAGCAGGAAAGAAAGGGCAATAAGTTTGATACGCATTAAATAAGCCTTTTTACAAAACAGCAATTGTCGAGTACGCCATGATACCTCAAGCACCCAGCATTTCGGCAGCGTGTCTGCGGGTAGTTTCGGTTATTTTCACCCCGCCCAGCATCCGTGCGATCTCCTCGATTCGCTCAGCTTGTTTGAGTATCGAGATGGTGCTCAGGGTTACGCCGCCACGCACGGACTTGCTTACCTGCCATTGGGCGTTTGCCATTGCCGCCACCTGCGGCAGATGAGTCACGCACATTACCTGGTGCCGCCGCCCCAACTGCTTCAATAAAGCGCCGACAATTTCCGCCACACGCCCGCCGATGCCGCTGTCCACCTCGTCAAATATCAAGGTTGGAACGGTAGCCACCCGGCTGGCGGCAACCTGTATTGCCAAGCTGATGCGCGACAATTCGCCGCCGGAGGCAACTTTCGCCATGCCGCGCAAAGGGGTTCCGGGATTGGCCGCGACCTGAAATTCAACTGCTTCCAGCCCGTGCGCATTACCTTCGTCCAGCGGTGTCAGCACCACGGCGAAGCTGCCGCCCTGCATGGCGAGGGTTTGCATGGCAGAAGTGATTTCCTGCGACAGTTTTTGTGCCGCCCTGTTGCGCGCTGTTCCCAGCTTCTTGGCTGTGGCAAGATATTTTTCGCGCGCGGCGGCTTCCTGCTTTGCCAGTGCGGCAAGGTCGGCATCGCCGCCCAGTTCGTCCAGCCTCGCAGCGATGCGCTGCATGGTTTCGGGCAACTGTTCCGGGGTCACGCGGTATTTGCGCGCGGCATCCACGATGTCCGCCATGCGCCGCTCCTGCTCACGCAGCAACGCAGGGTCGGCATCCAGCTTTTGCTGGTAATGGCGCAGGGCGTACACCGCTTCCTGCAATTCGTTCTGCGCGCTTTCAAGCATGGCCAAGGTATCCCGCAACGCCGTGTCGAATTCCAGGCCGGTACGCACACGCGCCACCAGCATATTCAATTGCGCGAGGCAGGCGGTATCGGCCTCGCTCAGCACTTCCACGCCGAACTGTGCCGTTTCCAGCAGGCTGGTTGCGTGCGACAAGCGCGCGTGGTCGGACTGCAACTCTGTCCACTCCTGCGCGCTGAAATTCAGCGTTTCCAGCTCACGCCGCTGAAACAGCAACAAGTCGCGTTCGGCCAGTACCGCTTCGGCATTCTGCTCCAGTTGCTCGCGGCGGCGATGCAATGCGTGCCAGTCGCGGAACAACAATACCAGTGCATCGGCCTCGTGTTCCAGCCCGGCATAACCGTCCAGCAAATCGCGTTGCGCATCGGGGCGCAGAAGATATTGGTGCGCATGCTGGCCGTGAATGTCCAGCAGATACCCGCCCGCTTCGCGCATCTGTTGCAGCGTGGCGCTACGGCCATTGATGAAGCCGCGCGTGCGCCCGTTGGCGTCGAGCACCCGGCGAAACAAACAAACGCCAGCGTCGCCTTCCAGTTCCTGTTCGCGCAGCCAGCTTTGTAAATTGGGCAGGCCAGATGTGTCGAATTCCGCGCTGATCTCGGCACGGTCACAGCTGTTGCGAACCATGCCCGCATCGCCGCGTTCGCCCAGCGCCAGGGACAATGCATCAATCAGGATGGACTTGCCCGCGCCGGTCTCGCCGGTCAGCGCCGTGAAGCCGGAAGCAAAATCCAGTTCGAGTGAATCGACGATGACGAAATCGCGGATGCTTAGAAATTTCAACATTTAGAAACCTCTAAAAAAGTTCGTCATTCCGGCGCAGGCCGGAATCCA
>CAIQPV010000059.1 GCA_903873725.1 uncultured Nitrosomonadales bacterium | reverse complement strand
TGTGCTTGCGAACAAAATCGAACATGCGATTAACTCTCCATCAAAAAAAACAAAAAGGCGAACAATGATGTTCGCCTTTGATTGGTGTGGGTGGTGAGTGATGACGGGCTCGAACCGCCGACCTACGCCGTGTAAAGGCGAACAGAGCACTTACACAACCCCATGGAAATCCTCACTTTCAGAGGAGAACCTACAACAGACTTTTGCCATTGACTGCCAATTTATGCGGTTGTGAACTAAAATTTGCACTTACGGTGCACTTAAGTTTTAGGCCAATCCCGCGAAAGGGGCAAACCAATGACAGCGGCGAGTATAGCGGTGGAGCGATCTAGCATTGCAAAGACGGCACAGTCCAAAGACAAACCCGACAAACCTTATGAGGTCCGGGCTGATAAGCCTATGGGTTTGCTCTTAAGAGTGCAGCCCAGTGGCACCCGTACCTTCTATGTCCAGGTAGAACGCGGCAAGCGCGTGCGCATTGGCCCGGCTGGCACCTTCACCCTCAAACAGGCGGAAGAACGCGCCAAGGCCATCCTGCGTGATCCTGATGCGACCAAACGCATCACCGGCCAAGGCATCACCGTTCAGGAGTACTTGGACGACCACTATCGGGACCATGCACTTGCGCAACTCAAAACCGGAAAGGAAACGATCAACCGGATCGAAACGGTTTGGAGCAAATTCCTCAACAAGCGCGTGTCAGACCTGAATGCGTCTGAAATAGACAGATTCCGCAATAAGCGAATTTTGGAAGGCCTTGCCCCTGCCACCGTCAACCGTGACGTTTCCGCGCTTTCGGGCATGCTGACGCACTGGGTGAAAAACAACAAGGGCACCATACACCCATTGGCCGATATGCAGGCCCTGGAGGTGCCAGACGATGAAACCGTGCGGTATTTGACCCCGGATGAAGGCAATCGGCTCCGCAAGGCACTGGCGGATCGAGATACCCAAGCGACACTGGACCGTGAAAATGCCAATCTCTGGCGCGAGAAACGGGGTTACGAGCTGCTGCCTGAAATCAAGGGTTACAGCGACCACATCACCCCTATGGTGCTGATTTCATTAAACACAGGCGTCAGGCAGGGTGAACTGTTCGCCATGCAGTGGGAATTCGTTGACCTGGAGCGACGCAATTTAACTGTGCTGGCAAGTCACTCTAAAGGCTCCAGGACACGCAACATCCCGTTGAATGCCGAAGCGTGTTCGGTCTTTGCCGCAATCAAGCCCACAGACGCAAAGGGGCTGGTCTTTGCATCCCCTATCACGGACGACGAATTTGACAATGTCAATACTGCCTGGGAAAACCTCATAAAAGTGGCAGAAATTCCGGATCTGCGCTGGCATGACCTCCGCCATGACTTCGCCAGTCAGCTGGTCATGAAAGGCGTTTCGCTCTACGTTGTCCAGCAGCTCATGGGCCATTCCACAGCGAAGCAGACCCAGCGCTATGCCCGTCTGGCCCCAAGCCACCTTTCTGATGCCGTCAGGCTTCTTGATGCCGTTGGCATGCTGGGTAGCTGACATGAAAGTTGAGGTCATCCAATGAGCCAGACACATGCGCTATTCGCTGAAGCACAGTTCAACGCAGTTCTCCGCAATTTGAGTACTCCTGAAGAGAGGATCAATGTGGTCAAGAACATCAGGCTCAAGGCAATTGAAAACCTAACCTCGGTCATAAATCGGTTTCCGATGTGCTCTGAACGTGAAGGGGCCATGTATAAAGCACGCGGCCTTGAGGTTCCAACCTGGGATCTTATGAAAGAGGACGATGCAAGGGTCTTGTGCTGCGTCGCATACCCCACTCTTCAGACGGCTGCGGAACTCAGATGGGTTGAAATCTTGGGGGCTTGTATTGCTGCTGAGGCGTTTGGGGATATCCCTGAGTACAGGTACATATCCATGGGATTAAAGAAGTCTGCGACTCAGAGAAAGATTGCCAAGTTGCCTAGGGCTCGTGAATTTAGAGAAGCTGTGGATCCCCAAAAAGTGGCTGCTGAGTATTGGCGTGACCATTCACGTGGGCGAGTCAAAGAAATCGCTGAAAAATACGGAATCACCACAAAAACAGTCAACAACTACAAGAACAAGCATCCAAAAACCCAAGTCGGAAATTAACCCGGCTATTTCTCACTTCGTTTTTATCGTTGCTCCATAGCTTGCAGGAATTGGCACAGATTTTCTGTGCCGCTGCAAGCAGGAGCAAATATGTCGGAAACGCCAAAGATCGAGCCGCTGGCACATTCGCCAGATCGTGCAGCCCTGCGCCTGGGGATTAGTACCCGCGCTATCTACACCCACATCGCTACGGGTGAAATTCGTAGTTACAAAGATGGCAAACGCCGGATGATTCCCGACGTGGAATGCCAGCGCTTTGTGCAACGCAAATTAGCGGACGCGATCCGATAATGAGCGCCAATCTGGACCTTGACAGAGCCCGCATCATGGCGGAGATGTCCCTAGAACGCGCAGTAAACATTATTCAGGCCCATTGTGGTGGTCTGCTATATCAAGTCACCATTCCATCTAAAGATGGTGACTCAATGATTTATTCACTCCATTTCCCTGGAATCATTCGCGTACATGACGCACGTACAGGGGAACTCAGGGCCGAATCTGCAGCCGGCCAGTTTGAGCGACTG
>CAIQPV010000058.1 GCA_903873725.1 uncultured Nitrosomonadales bacterium | reverse complement strand
TCAAATCGGAAAATTAGCTTTTCCCTTGGCAAAAAAAGGGAATTGGATTTGCGATCATCTACCTTTCTGCCCAGAGGAGAGTACTGAGTTCTGAACTTTGTCTTTCTTTGCGCTCTCTGCGTCTCTGCGGTTAACTTCTGCTTCTTGATTTAAGGAATCCAGGAAAGAATCTTCGGCACACTCACCCATCGCCGTAATTTTGAACTCTTTTCGACTGCTTCGAGAATTTGCTGATTGCGCAAACCATCCACAAAATCAGGCGAGACCGGTTTGTCTTCTGCTACGGCATTTACAAAATCAGCAATGGTATGTGTGAATGTGTGCTCATACCCAATGATATGTCCTGGAGGCCACCAAGCGCCAGCATACGGATGGGTTGCATCGGTGACAAGAATATCACGGAATCCACGGCGATCCGCAGGATCCTGATTATTGTAAAACTTCAACCGATTCATGTCCTCAAAATCAAAGTAAAGAGATCCCTTCGATCCATTGATTTCAATTTGAATTCCATTTTTTCGACCCAAAGCAAATCGCGTCGCCTCCAAATTGCCAATCGCCCCATTGCAAAACCTCACCATACACATCGCGGTGTCATCAACCGTCACCTTTCCCATTTTGACGCCAGCCTTGGCGCTCACTCCATCGCTCTGCGCCGCCAACGGACGCTCTTTGATGAAGGTATGAAGCAATCCACTTACCTCGGCAAACTCTCCCACCAAAAATCGTCCGAGATCAATGATGTGAGCATGAATGTCACCATGTGCGCCTGACCCGGCAATTTTGCCCTGCAATCTCCAGACCAACGGAAAATTTGGATCAGCCGGCCAATCTTGAAGATAACGGGCACGGTAGTGATAAATTTCCCCCAAATCACCGCTCTGAATCATTCTCTGCGCTTGAGCCAACGCGGGAATCCGTCGATAATTATGACAGATCATGTGAACACAACCCGACTTTTTTGCAACCTGTACCATCCTTTTGCACTCCGCCACACTGAGACCCAAGGGTTTCTCGCACAACACGGCCTTGCCGGCATTCAGCGCGGCGATCGCAATCTCCGCATGAGTATCATTGGCCGTGGTGACATCGATGATGTCAATGGTGGGATCCGCGACCACCTTGCGCCAATCTGTCGAAATCTCCGACCATCCCATTCGCTCGGCGGCCACCCGCAGATCGGATTCAGTTCGGCCGCAAATCACTTTCAAATTGGGTCGGGCCTTCAAGTCAAAAAACTTGTCCGCCTGTCGCCATGCATTGGAATGGGCCTTGCCCATGAACTTGTAGCCGATGAGTCCGACATTGAGTGTTTGCATTTTAGATTTTAGATTGAGGATTTTAGATTGCCAGTCAGTACTTGGAATAAAATGAAAACTCAAAATACCTGACTTTAATTCCTAATTCCTAATTCTCAATTCCTAATTCTTTCTCACACTCCCATCAGGTGATTCAGAACCAGTTGATCCAGATCTTGATAATCCCGTTTGGCAATCAATTGATTAGCGCGCATATCGTCAAAGCCACGCGATTTTTCAACGAGTTTCAAGAAAGTGGCGCGACTGTTTATAAGATGTTTCAAAACGTCCTCATCTCCGGTCGTGCGGAACGGATGCACATCGAAGCAGACGTATTCGCCGTTCTTGCCGTAGCCGCTGCGCTCGAGCGCGCGGATCTGGTTGAAGGCGACGCGCAGGTTCGAGCTGCCGAACGGCTTGTCCTGGTCGAACTTCAGGCCGTTCTGGTCGTTGAGGTGCAGCGACCACAGCTTCCCGAAGGTCATGGCGAAGTCGATTTCGTCGGCCGGATCCAGCCCGGCGAGTATGGCGTGCGCCGATTCGATCAGGCAGCCCACCCGTTTCGAGTCGCGCGTCAACTGCGCCAGCGCCAGCGCGTGGCCGATGGTCGGGACATACGCGTGGTCCATCGGCTCGTTGGGCTTGGGCTCAATGGAGATGCGGATCTTCTTGTCGTAGGCCAGCATCTTGTCCAGCGCCTCGACCAGCAGTTCGATGCTGCGCCGGCCGCTCTTCGCCTCGCGCATGTAGGTGCCTTCGCGCGCCAGCCAGAGGACGATCAGGTCCGTGCCGAGGTAGCCGGCGATGTCGATGCACCGCAGCGAGCGGTCGATGGCATACTGGCGGCACTTCGGGTCGTTGCTCGTGTACGCGCCATCGATCGTCTTCGGGCTGAACCAAAGCCGCGGGGCGACCATCTCCGCCGCCACGCCGGCATCGTCGAGTTTCTGCTTGAGTTCCTTGGACTCCTTGCGCAGTTGCGCGTCGGACTTGCCGTCAATGTCCGGCACCGCGTCGTCGTCATGAAACATCATGGCGTCGAAGCCAAGCTTTTTGAGTTGTTTGAGCT
>CAIQPV010000057.1 GCA_903873725.1 uncultured Nitrosomonadales bacterium | reverse complement strand
GCGAGGCTCTTCTTCACCATGCCGTAGAAGGTTTTTTCCTGCAAGGTCTTGAGGTCGGCGGCGCGTTTGGCCTGCGGACGTAAATAGTCATAGGATTCGCACAAGAAGCCCGCGCTGCCCACCGCACCGTCGTAGATGGTCTCGCCGATTTTCGGATTGACCACGCGCACCATGGCGCGAATCAGCGGGCGCGGCGTGTAGTACTCGCCGCCGTTGCGTCCGGCGTTGCCCATGTTCTTGATTTTGGCTTCATACAGGTGTGATAGTTCGTGCTTCTCGGCCTGCGAACCGAAACGCAGCTCGTCGATGTGGTCGATGATCTCGCGCAGGTTGTAGCCGCTCTGGATCTTGTTCTTGATCTCGCCGAAGATTTGGCCGATCTTGTATTCGAGCGTGTCCGGGCCGGTCGCCTTCTGCTTGAAACCGTGCAGATAGGGGAACAGCTTCTGGTTGACGAAGTCGATCAGGTCGGAGCCGGTCTGCGCGGTGTTGTGGTCGATCTTGCCTTGTGCATCCTTGGGCGCGGCCCAGGTATCCCAGCGGTAGGGCGAGTCGAGAACGAAAACGTATTTCTTCCCTTCCAGTCCGGCCTCCATCGCCTTCTGCTGTTCCAGCGCATCGAGGTATTTCAGAAACAGCAGCCACGACGACTGTTCGGCATAGTCCAGTTCGCTGGCACAACCCGCCTCTTTCCAGAGCACGTCGTCGATATTCTTGAAGGTTTGTTCGAACATTATTTTTTGTTCAGGAGGTATGTGCAGCTTTGTTTTCAGCGAGTCATATGTTCACGGACGACATTGCTATCAAATGAGGAAAGCCACCCTTAACCGGTTTGTTAAAGGGATACATATTCACATCTAATAAAACCTGAAGATTTCAGGGAGCAGAGTGCAGATGTCAGCCCTGATAAACAACCTGACCATCCACCAGCGTGTAGCGCACCTTGCCCTGCAACTCCAAGCCGAGGAAAGGTGTGTTCTTTCCTTGACTCTTCAATGCAGGCGGCTCGATCTTCCAATAAGTCTCCGGATCAAACACGCACACATCGGCGGCGCTGCCGACGGAAAGATGCCCGGCATCCAGACCCAGGATGCGCGCCGGTTGCAGCGTCACTTTTGCGAGTGCAGCACTCAAGGCACCCTGCCCCGCCCATTTGAGCGTCAGCGGCAGCAGCAACTCCAAACCTGTAGCGCCTGATTCGGCTTCGGCAAACGGCAGTTGCTTGGCATCGTCATCGACCGGGGTATGGTCGGAGCAAATTGCGTCGATGGTACCGTCGAGCAACCCTGCGCGCAATGCATCGCGGTCGCGCAGGCTGCGCAACGGGGGAGTCAGGTGGCAATTGGAATCGAAGAAACCAATGTCTCTTTCGGAAAGGTGCACATGGTTGGCCGATACATCGCAGGTGAGCGGTAACCCTTGTTGCTTGGCGGCACGTACCAAGGCCACTCCCTGTTCGGAAGAGATGCGGCAGATATGCAGACGCACGCCGGTTTCGCGCGCCAGTTGCAACATGGTTGCCAGCGCAATGATTTCAGCGCTGGCAGGGATGGCGGGCAGTCCCAAACGGGTCGCCACTTCGCCGTCATGCGCTACGCCATCGCGCGCAAGGAAGCTGTCCTGCGGGCGCAGCCAGACGCTAAAATCAAAGGTGGCCGCATATTGCATCGCGCGCAATAGCACGCGTGTGTCGGTGAGCGGGGCATCAGCCTGGCTGAACGCTACGCAACCGGCGTCGGCCAGTTCGGCCATTTCGGTGAGTTCGCCGCCTTTCAAACCTTGGGTAAGTGCGCCGACAGGATAGACGTGCGCCTGATTCAACGTCTTGGCGCGGTGCTTGAGCATCTCCACCAGACCCGGTTCATCCAGCGAAGGGTCTGTGTCCGGCGGACAGGCCAGCGAGGTGACGCCGCCCGCCACCGCCGCGTCCATTTCCGATTCCAGCGTAGCACGATATTCGTAGCCCGGCTCGCGCAGTCGCGCGGCGAGGTCGATCAGCCCGGGTGCCACTACCAAGCCGCTGGCATCAATAACTTTGTCCGCGACAAATCCCGCCGGAACATTGCCGATCGAAGCGACCTTACCTGCCACGATGAATAAATCCTGCCGGCCATCAATCCCGTTCTTCGGGTCGATCAAACGGCCATTTTTAATTTGTATATTCATTTCGCCCCCGCCAGCATACTCATCACGGCCATGCGTACCGCGATACCGAAGGTGACTTGCGGCAGGATAACCGAGTGCGATCCGTCCGCAACGCTGGAATCAATTTCCACACCACGGTTCATCGGCCCGGGGTGCATCACGATGGCATCGGGTTTAGCCAGCGCCAGTTTGTCCTGGGTCAGGCCGTAATATTTGAAATATTCCTGCGCGCTCGGTAACAGCCCGCCCTGCATACGCTCGTTTTGCAGGCGCAACATCATCACTACATCCACGTCGCGCAGACCTTCCTCCATGTCGTGATAAACCTGCACACCCAAGTGTTCGACAAGGGTCGGCAGCAGTGTTTTGGGTGCGATTACGCGTATTTCCGGTACACCCAGCGTTGATAGCGCATGAATTTGCGAACGTGCCACGCGCGAGTGCAGGATGTCACCGACGATGGCGACACGCAGGTTGTGAAATTCTTTCTTGTAGTGACGGATAGTGAACATATCCAGCAGCGCCTGGGTGGGATGCGCATGCCGCCCATCGCCGGCATTGATGACGTGAATTTCAGGCGCGACATGCCGGGCGATGAGGTGCGCCGCACCCGATTGCGAGTGACGCACCACAAACATATCGGCATGCATCGCGCACAGGTTATCCACGGTGTCGAGCAGAGTCTCACCTTTGCTGGTTGAGGACGAACCGATGTTGAGGTTGACCACGTCGGCGGAAAGCCGTTTGGCGGCGATCTCGAAGGTAGTGCGGGTGCGCGTGCTGTTCTCAAAAAAGATGTTGAATACCGCCTTGCCATGCAGCAGCGGCACCTTTTTGATTTCATTGCCTTCGGCAGTGCTCACGAACGAGGCGGCGCGATCAAGAATGGCACGCAATATCGGTGCGGGCAAGCCTTCAGTGGTCAGCAAATGTTGCAGTTCACCGTTTTTGTTGAGTTGTGGATTATTCATGCAAAAAGTCCTGCTACAGGTTCATCGAAATACGCTTGCAATATCTGCTGTGCGGCAACCTGGTCAAGCAGAGGCTTTTGCTTGATACCGCGTATCCCAGCCTCATTCAGTTGCGAACTGGCGGCGGCGGAAGTGTAGCGTTCATCAACCAGAATGGCAGGCAAAGCAAAACGCCCTTTGAGGCGGCTGGCAAAACGGCGGCATAACCGGGTCATTTCGTGCGGGGTGCCGTCGTCGTTACATGGCAAGCCCACTATCAAAGCAGCCGGCTGCCATTCGCGAATGAGCGATTCAATGGCCGCGAAACGTTGTTCGTTCTGTTCGCCGTGCAGGGTAGTCAGCGGCTGTGCCGTACCGGAAATGGAATTGCCGACTGCCACACCGATACGTTTGGTACCAAAATCGAAAGCCAGAAAAGTGCCTTCCAGAAGACAAAGGACAGACGCTTCGCTGACATCCGAAGAACTTTTGGCCGGGCACCCTGAAGACAGAATGTTGTCCGGCTGCGCCGTGGCTTTATTAAACAATCTCTGCGCAGCAGACAAGACCCTGTCCTCTGATATCTGTCTTCAGTCCTCTGTCAGGCATGTCCCGCCTCCTCCGATAACGTTGCGTAATCGACACCCAGCAGTGTCATGGCGGCGTATAAACGCTCCTCGGCGGGCAACTCGAACATGATGCGTTCGGAAGCCGCCATGCTGAGCCAGGCATTTTGCGCCAGCTCATGTTCCAGTTGCCCGGGCTCCCAGCCTGCATAACCCAAAGTCACCAATAGGTTGTGCGGCCCCTGTCCTTCTCCTACCGCTTCCAGAATATCCTTGGAGGTTGTCAGGCCAACATTGTCATTGATGGGCAAGGTCGACTGCCACCGGCCTATCGGGTCATGAAGTACAAAACCACGATCAGTCTGGACCGGACCACCAAAATGCACCGGCATATTTTTTAATTCTGCCTGGTTCAGGGGTACCTTGATCTGTGAAAACAGTTCGCCCAGAGTAAGGCTGATCGGGCGGTTAACAATGATGCCCAGCGCGCCCTGTTCGTTGTGCTCACAGACGTAAATAAGCGATTTGGCAAAAGTGGACTCCACCATGGCAGGCATGGCGATAAGAAACTGGTGGCTAAGATTGAGTTGTGACATGGCTGTCATTGTAAACCCAAGGAGCGGCCTTCACAATTTTGTTCGTCCGGCCTGGCGCGCCCATTATTTGCATGAACGAGCGGCAAGCGGATAATAAAACAGGTACCTTCACCCCTTCTCGATAACACTGCTATACGCCCGCCCAAGGCAACGATTTCGCTACGTACCACATCCATGCCGACCCCGCGTCCGGAGATTGCCGTAACTTCCGATGCGGTAGAGAGTCCCGGAGCGAAAATCAACTGCATGACCTGCATGTCGCTGGCGGCAGAATCGGCTAACAGCAACCCCATTCCCGCAGCCTTGCGGCGCAGCCCGTCAACATCCAGGCCGGCACCGTCATCCGTGAACTCAAACACCGCCTCGTTATTTTCCCGGCGCAACGACAGGCGGATGTCACCGATCGGCGGCTTACCCGCTGATTCACGTTGCAGGGGGCTTTCCAGCCCATGCGCAATGGAGTTGCGCAACAAGTGCTCGAATGGGGCCGTAATTTTTTCGAGCACATTGCGTTCCAGCTCCAATTCCGTCCCGCGAAGTTCCAGATTGGCCTTTTTGCCAAGTTCCTTGCCGGTCTGCCGAACGATGCGGTACAACCGTTTGCCTATACTGGCGAACGGCACTCTTTGTTGCGTGGCTTCTTCGTTTGGGTTGATTGGGCTTTCCACAGCAATTTCTGTGCGCAAAAGCGATATCATCCTGCCAATATCCCCGAACTGGTTTTGCAGCTCATCCCAATACCCGGTTGATGGTTGCGACAAGCTTGAGGCAACTTGTTCTTCCATTCGGTGCACCAGCTCACCCACACGCATGGCGCCGGCCATGCGGGCACTGCCTTTGAGTGTATGCAGGCTGCGTTGTAATTTGCGTGCCAGCAGCGTATCAGAGGGTAATGCGTGCCAAGCTTGCAGGGTACCGCCGATTTGCGGATACAGTTCGTCCGCCTCTTCCAGAAAGAGGGGTAACAACTCTTGATCTATGTCGTCCCGAACTGTTCCCATGTTTTACCGCCGCCAGAAATGCGGTGAGAAAATGATCAGCAGGGTAAAAATTTCCAAACGGCCCGCCAACATCGCCAGCGTGCATACCCATGTCTGAAAATCTGTCAGTACGCTGAAATTACTGGCCGGGCCGACCACACCCAACCCCGGTCCCGCGTTATTGATGCAGCCAATTATGGCGGAAAGCGATGAGGTGAAATCCAGACCGCTTGCCATCAGTGCAAAAGTCAGGGTAGTAACCGTCATGAAGTACATAAAAATGAATCCAAGCACCGCGAACACGATGTTATTGGGAACCACCTGGCCACCGATTTTCATCGGGTTTACTGCCGCCGGGTGCAGCAATTTTACAAACTCGCGCCCGGCCTGCTTGAATAAAATTAACGTGCGTATCATCTTGATGCCACCGCCGGTGGAACCGGAACTGGCGGTGATGCAACTGAGAAACAACATCCACATTGGCGCGAAGATCGGCCATTGGTTGAAGTCCACGCTGGAAAAGCCGCAGTCGGTCGCTATGGAAACAAGATTGAAACTGGCGTGGCGCAGGGATACCCAGAAATTCGGATATACACCCTTCCACCACAAAAAAAGGGCGATACCCAGACAGCTTGCCAATATCAATATAACTGTGGCGATGGCTTCGGTATCGCGCAGATATAACTTCAGGCTTTTTTCGCGCCATGCCAAAAAATGGGTGGCAAAATTCATCGCTGCCAATAGCATGAATACAATCAGAACCAGTTCAATGGCGGGTGAATTGAAATAGCCGATACTGGCATCATGAGTGGAAAAACCGCCCAGTCCCATTGTCGAGAATGCATGGCAGATTGCGTCCAGCCAGTTCATGCCGGCAGCTTTGAGGGAAAAAATGCAGGCGACCGTAATGGCAAAATAAACCAGCCACAGATTACGCGCCGTCTCTGTGATGCGCGGAGTCAACGCGGAATCTTTCATCGGTCCCGGCGTTTCCGCTTTGAACAACTGGCGTCCACCAACACCCAGCAACGGCAAGACTGCCACTGCCAGCACGATAATGCCCATGCCGCCCAGCCAGTGCAATTCGTGTCGCCAGATATTGATGGCGGGGGGTAACTTGTCCAGCCCGCTGAGCACTGTTGCGCCGGTAGTGGTAATGCCGGACATGGTTTCAAAATAGGCACCGGTGAAAGACAGGCCGTTCAACACCATGAGCAGCGGTAGCGTTGCTACGGCGGGCATTGCCGTCCACATGCCGATTACCAGCAAATAACCGTGGCGAATTGACAACTCGCCCTTGTAGCGGCGTGTCAACAACCACAGCAGCACACCCGTGGCACAAGTCATTACCATCGCCAGGGAAAAATGAATCAACGTGCCGTCATCGTAAATCAGGGAAGCCGCCATCGGCATCAGGTAAGCCACACTGAATACCACCAGCATCAGGCCCAGTGCGTGAAAGACGGTGAATATGCGATGCATCTATAGGTTACCTATAAGAACCCGATTCCCACCTGAAACAGTTTCTCGACCTTGTGGATCATTTTTTTGTTGATCACGAACACGATAACGTGGTCATCCGATTCGATCAATTGGTCGCGGTGCCCCATGAGTACCTCGTCGCCGCGCACGATAGCACCGATAGTGGCGCCTTTGGGCAGGTCTATTTCGTCTATGCGCCGCCCCACCACTTTGGAGGACTGGCGATCGCCATGGGCCACCAGTTCCAGCGCCTCTGCAGCTCCTCGCCGCAGCGAGTGCACCACGGCCACGTCACCCTGGCGCACATATGCCAACAGCGAGCCGATGGTCACATGCGCGGGTGACAGCGCAATGTCTATCTTGCCTCCCTGTACCAGACCGACGTAAGCATTGCGGTTAATCAGTGCAATCACTTTGCGTGCGCCGTCGCGCTTGGCCAGCAGCGTGGACATAATATTGTTTTCGTCGTCGTTGGTCAGTGCGCAGAACACATCCACATCCGCCACATGCTCGGTTGCCAGCAGATTTTCGTCAGTACCGTCACCGTTCAACACCAGCGTGTGTTTCAATATGCCTGCCAGTTGTTCACAGGCTTTTTTGTTGTACTCGACCAGCTTGACCTGATAGTTACGTTCCAGGGAGAGCGCCAAGCGACGCCCGATATTACCGCCTCCGATAATCATTACACGCTTGGTAGGTTTGTCCATGCGGCGCAGCTCTTTGAGTACGCTGCGAATGTTCCCGGTAGCGGCGATGAAGAATATTTCGTCGCCGGCCTCGACTACCGTATCCCCTTCAGGGATGAGCGGCTTCTCCTGCCGGAAAATCGCTGCAACACGGGTATCAACCTGCGGCATATGGGATCGAAGAAAGCTTAACGGCTTGCCAACCAGCGGACCGCCTTCGAAAGCTTTTACCGCCACCAGAGACACCAGCCCATTCGCGAACTCCAGCACTTGCAACGCCTCGGGAAACTCGATCAGCTTGCGGATGTAATCGGTAAGTATCTGTTCCGGACAAATGGAGAAATCCACGCAGAAGTTTTCTGGACTGAAAATCTCTGGATGTTCGAGATAACCGGTAGCGCGAATGCGCGCAATTTTGGTCGGTGTGTTGTAAAGGCTGGCGGCCAGTTTGCAGGCCACCATGTTAACTTCGTCACTTTGGGTGACTGCCAGCAGGATGTCGGCATCGGCAATGCCGGCCTGTTCCAGAGTGGAAGGATGGGAGGCATTGCCTACCAGGGTACGCAGGTCGAAACGGTCTTGCAGCAGGCGGAGTTTTTCCGCGCTGGTATCCACTACTGTGATGTCGTTGGCTTCGCTTACCAGGCTTTCCGCTACCGTTGAGCCGACCTGTCCCGCCCCGAGTATCAGTATCTTCATGTTCTGGTTTATCTCTGAAAGGGCAATTCAGTCACGAATGGTTGATTGCGGTTCGAGCATTTTATTGCTGCGCGCGTATCCAGTTTTTCCATTCGTCGAACAACTTCTTGTCGCGCGCCGCGATCACCGAGCGCTGCCATATGTCACCTTGTGAAAAATCGTCATTCTCGATGCAGCAGGCAAGGCCGCCTGTTTCCCACAAAATAAGCGTACCGGCAGCGTAATCCCAAAGCTTTTGCCCGCCATGCAAGTAAACGTCATAACGCCCCGCAGCGGTATAACACCAGTCCAGCGCACTGGCACCAAAATTGCGCTGCGAACTATAGGGCGGATGAGTCGCCAGTTGCGCGACCAGTTTGGTGCTTAACCGTTTCATATCCACGTTCGCCAGCGCCTGATCCAGCGATTCCGCCGCTTCGCGAACCATCAGCCGCTCGCGGTTCAGGAACGTGCCTTTGCCCTTCTCGGCGGCAAACGCCTCGTCCGCCACCGGGTCATACACCACACCCAGCACGCTCTTGCCCTCCCGCAACAGTGCAACGGACACCGCAAAATACGGCAGGCCGCGCACGAAGTTGGACGTGCCGTCTATCGGATCTATGCACCAGAGCCCATCGTTACCGGCTTGCCATATCGCATGTTGTTCCTCGGCAGGCATCTCTTCCCCCAGCACCGGTACGTTGAGTATGGCTTGCAGCTTCTTGGCCAATGCGAGCTGCGTTGCCATGTCTGCCTCAGTACAGAGACTGCCGTCGCTTTTTCGCTGGTGAGCCACTTTCATGTAGCGCGGCATAATCTCCTCCGCCGCCACCAGTTTGACAGCCGCAACCACTGCTTTCAGCATGGCACCCATGGTTTTGGGTCGCGGCGTGCCGCCATTTTCCATTGGCTGTATCAAGCTTCTTCCTTCCATTTAATGGAACATCCCATGCTGGCAATTTGCTCCAATGGCCCTTTGCCGGTATGCGCCACTTGTTTCATGGCGTTGAACAGGTCGCGCGGAGCGTTTGCCAACGCCTCCTTGCGCGAAGCGTCCAAACGGCCGCGATATTGCAATTCCAGATTGGCGTTGAAGCCAAAGAAGTCGGGGGTGCAGACAGCGCCGTAATCCTTGGCGACCTGCTGAGTCTTGTCCCACACATAAGGGAAAGGGAAATTAAACTCAAGCGCAACTGCTTTCATGTTTTCGAACGAATCTTCAGAATATTCGGCAGGATCGTTCGACATGATGGCGATGCTGTTGATGCCATGTTGAAGCAATTCTCCGGTATCGCGGATGATATGGTCGCGGATTGATTTTACATAAGGACAATGATTGCAGATGAACAT
>CAIQPV010000056.1 GCA_903873725.1 uncultured Nitrosomonadales bacterium | reverse complement strand
TTTGTCTTTTGGTCAAGACTCAGAGAATCACTCCGACCGTCGCATAGGTCAAACCTGGATGAGTCCCCCGGCAAAGCCGGGGTTTACCTTACTGAATTAAAATGCTAACTAAGCTTGTCCACAGTGGTGCCGATTCTCTGACTTTGGCGCCATGTTGCCGGTTGAGAGCGTCAGCTTTCGTGCTTGATATTTTACACCTCGACCGGCAGCAGATGGCACATTGAATATTCTCATTCTGCCATATTGGACGCCTAAAAACAGTCATTGTACTCACAGGTAAAATTAGCTGAACTGAATCTTTATGACAAAAGCTCAGTAGCATTTTGTCATTTTCCCCATTTTGTTACGTCGGCGAGCAAGTAACGTAACAGAAGCACCGTCATAACCCTTACTGTTTATTGGTTGTTACGTTGTTACGTTTGTTACGTAATTAAATATATACATCCCAAATAAAATTCTTCAGATTTTTTTCATGAGCCTTCGAGCACTTAGAAAATTTCTCTCAACTTCCAAAATCCAACTATCCCCTTTTTTCGACGTAACAGGCGTAACAACGTAACAACCAATAAACACTGGGAGTTATGCACGAGTGCCTGTTACGTGGCACCCCAAACAACGTAACAAATTGGACTGCCGAATGGGCTAAATGTCATTATTTTGGAGAATGTCCGCCTTGATGACATACACTCGGGTTGTTCCTCCAATACCTGGAATACGTTTGCCGATTTGGGACTCTCCCCGAGCATTGGTTACCAGAAATCCATGCTCTTTCAGCACTCTTGTTACCAGCTTCGGATCAAAACCATGACAAATCTCAGCCTTGTACATTTCCGGCAATACCCAGAACTCGGTTGAGCCATTGTCCAGTATGTGTCTAAACCCCGTTCTGTTAATGGTGCGCTGGCCGACGTTGTCCTCGACCCCATCCTGCATCATAGTAAAGCGGGATTCGCCATTGCGTTCCAGATATTCCCTGACTTGTGCCAAAGCCCGTATATCTTCGGAAGCGGAATTGTCCCCACGAGATTCCAGCCAAGCGTAATAGCATTCACGGACGCCCCAAATGGCATGTCCAGTTTCCCAAGGCAGGATGCCAATCGAGATGCAATATTCGCCCACTCCGGCAACCGCACCAAATCTCATGGCGGCTCGTGTGACTTGCCCATGAGCTTCGGCAGGAACATATTGCTGAACAAATCTCTCCTGTACCTGACGAATCATGGCAACAGCTTGTTCCAGTTCTCCCGGCTTGGTGATTCGTGTTAACAGGGCATCCGCCGGAGATCCATAGTAGGTTTCGGACAAGGTCTGCAAACTGTCTGCGAATTCCGCCGGGCTTTGCGCACCATGAATATCCTCGAATACGCCCATGCCTTTATTGGCATCCGCCGGAATGTCCAGCATTCTGACTTCCATACCTGCTCTGATCCGGCCACCACCGGCAGCAACATGTTCGGCCAAGCCGATTTCGCCAGTTGAAAGGAATAGAAGACGCCAAGTAACGATGTCCTTTGCATCACCCTGTACATTGGCTCTGGCTTTTCCTTGTCCATTACCCAGCATATAGGCAATGTTTCCTGCTTCTTCAGATTCAACTTGTTCCAATTCATCCAGCAACAGCACGGTATCGTTATGTTCACGGGCCAAAGACTCAAGGGCGTTGCCCGTCGCTTTCCAGCCTTGCAGCATGTTCTCGTTGCCATAGATGCTGGCAGCCACGGACTCAGTCTTGGTCTTGCCTGTGCTACTTTCTCCACGGAAATGGAAACCGCCATTTTCCAGTTTCAAGGCATTAAGGAATGGCCCGGTTAAGGCAACGCAAGCTGCAAGGATGGTTCTGGAATTGCCGACACATAGACTGCCGACGTTAGTTTTCCACTGAGTTAACGTTCCACTGATACCGTAGGGAGGTGCCTTTTTTGCATTAGCCGTTTGCAGGATAACTCTCTCGTTGCTCTGTCCATAGGTCTTTTCCGGCAGGACAAACACACCACGGCTCCAGCCGATATTGCTGACGCAAAGCGATCTGGTTGTGGGCTTGGCATCAAGGAAATATTGCGTCATTTTGTCCTTGTTACCTGAACCTGAGTAGATGTCCGCACCTCTGGCTAACAGCACTTCCCTGTAAACATCCCCGCCGCCAGCCAGCATTTCTTTGGGCATGGCCCACTCGTGCAGATTGCCATCGTGATCCTCGAACTGAAGCTGTAATCCCCAGTTCTTGTTATAAGTGTCACGGGTCAATGCAACCACTTCGATGCGAGAAGAGATTTTGTTCTGGTATTCTTCGCCATCCTTGCAAACGACCTGATAGACGCCGTCCTCCTTCACCCAGTAATTGCCGACTTCATAATCCACAAATTTATATGCCACCCAGCGGCACAATTTTCCTAACACTTCGCAAAAGTCATTTGAAGACCATCCTGCCGCAACCACGTCTGTGGCGTTGTATCCAACTGGCAGTTTCTCTTCTCTGACCTTGAATTTCCAACCCCTTTCGCATTCCGGCAGATACATCAACGGTTTCAGAATACAAAGCTGTGCCTGCCTATCAAGTTTGAACAATTTATTGGCAATAGCTTTAGCTAACTTCTCCCCGGCATCGCCATGATCCGGCCAGATATAAACCGTGTGTCCCTTAAGTTGCGAGAGATTTACTTTGTCGATAGACGCACCGGTCTTGATTCCAAGGCAGATGAAATGCGGTATCAGATACCTTGAGGCATAGGCGGCTTGTTCGCCAAACGACAAAAGAACGGGATCATCTTCCTGACTCTGTTCAAGCAATTCGATGCCATATAACGTGTTGAATTCTGTTGAGGCCAAACCGTTATTTGGATTCTCATCCGGATAATGACCATCCAGCCATTCCTGTAACCAAATAGCGGACTGCATGATGGGAATAGACAATATGAAAGACATGAAGCTGATTACCCCGACACCCTGTTGTTCCAGCAAATATTCCTCGGGTGGATCGAAATGCCAGAATGGATCTTGTGAAGTTAGCCATTCCCAATACGATAATGTTTTCTGCACGTCTAATGACCAGGCCCCCGTTTCCAGATTGAATTTGTACTGGCCAAAGTGTGCCAAGGAATTTAATTCGTTGGTTGCGACATACTCGTTGCCAAATTGTTTTCCTTCGTGGAAGTTTATGTCGAATATTTCTGCGGCATGGGCCAAGGCACGGGCATCGGTGTCGAGGAAATTAAGCTTGGTAGCTGGCGGAGATTTATCTGCTGTGTTTACTACGGGTGAAACGGTTAACTCTTGCGATGAGTTAAAATAAGATGGT
>CAIQPV010000055.1 GCA_903873725.1 uncultured Nitrosomonadales bacterium | reverse complement strand
TTTTCCGGGTGAAACTGCACCGCGAATAAATTATCGCGCGCCACGGCACAGACAAAGGGCTGCGGATAACAACTGGTGGCTTGAATCAGCGTATCGTCCTGAGGCTGCACATAGTAACTATGGACGAAATAAAATCGGGCGTCCTGTGCAATGTTTTGCCAGAGAGGGTGCTCAAGTGAGCTCCCTCTCCCGGAGGGAGAGGGAGTGACCGTCGTTTCTCCTTGCGGGGAAACGGGCTGTTCAATCCTCTGTACCTGATTCCACCCCATGTGCGGCACTTTCAGCTTGTTTCCTTGTTCATCACGCAGGTTGCTGGCGAAGCGCAACACCGAGCCTTTCAGAATGCCCAGCCCGGGAATATTGCCTTCTGCACTGTGTTCGAATAACATTTGCAGGCCGATACAGATACCCAAAAAAGGCTTGTTGTGTGCCGCTTCCAGCACCGCAGTGCGCAGTCCGCGCGCGTCCATTTCGCGCATGCAATCCGGCATCGCGCCTTGACCGGGAAATACTACCCGGGTCGCCAGCTCGACTTCGCGGGGGTCGCCGGTCACCACGATAGACGCATTTGGCGCAACCGTGCGCAACGCTTGCTGCACCGAGCGCAGGTTGCCCATGCCGTAGTCTACAACTGCAATATCCGCCATATTTTTAGTCAATACGGATCAATCGTATTCCGTAATTCTAAAGTGTCCCCTTGGTGGAGGGCATCATTCCTTCCATGCGCGGATCAACTTCCAGCGCCATGCGCAAGGCTCGCCCGAATGCCTTGAATACGGTTTCCGCCTGATGGTGCGCGTTGTCGCCCGCCAAGTTGTCGATGTGCAGCGTTACCAGCGCGTGGTTGACGAAACCCTGAAAAAACTCGCGTACCAGGTCCACATCGAACTCACCCACATTGGAACGTACAAAATCCACATGAAACACCAGCCCCGGCCGCCCGGAAATGTCCATCACCACACGTGTCAGCGCCTCGTCGAGAGGCACATAGGTATGGCCGTAGCGGCGCAAGCCCTTTTTGTCCCCCACGGCCTGGTTAAACGCCTGACCGAAAGTGATGCCGATATCTTCCACAGTATGGTGCCCGTCTATGTGCAAGTCGCCCTTGGCAACTATCTCCAGATCAACCATGCCATGCCGTGCAACCTGATCCAGCATGTGATCGAGAAAAGGCAGGCCGGTATCGAATGTGGCTTTACCGTTTCCGTCCAGGTTTAGCCGGACGCTGATTTTTGTTTCCAGAGTGTTGCGGGTTACTTGCGCGCTACGCATGGCTTGTCCTAAACAAAATAAACCCGTGACTAAATATCATTTTTGGATTGATGAATACTTTCCTGCAACGCCCGGATGAACAACTCGTTCTCATCCGGTGTGCCCACCGTGACTCGCAGGCAGTCAGTCAAAGCCGTGTGTGCGGCATTCATGTTCTTGATTAACACACCGCGTTGCTTCAGCCCCTCGAAAACCCTGGCGGAGTGTGCCACATGGAACAAAATAAAATTAGCCTCGCTCGGATACGCACGCACATCGACTGTCCCGACCAGACGACCGTACAACCATGTCCGGTCATGCCTGATCTGTTCTGCCTGCTGCAATAGCACATCGTTGTGCTGTAATAGCTTTTCTGCCACCAGTTGCGTCAGCACACCGACATTATACGGCAAGCGCAGCTTTTCCAACTGCTCCAGCCAAGCCATGCCGCCTGCCAGAAATCCAAGGCGCAAACCGGCCATGCCGAGCTTGGAAAAAGTGCGCATCACCAGCAGATTCGAATAGCGTCCAAGCAGGGGGATAAAGCTGGCCCCGGCAAAAGCATGATAGGCTTCATCCACCACCACCAAACCCGGCGCGGCTGCAATGATTTGCTCGATTGCCTCCGCATCGAACAGATTACCCGTGGGATTGTTTGGATAAGCCAGAAACACCAATGCAGGCTGGTGGTGCTGTATGGCATCCAACATGGCCGTGCAATCCAGCTCAAAATTCTCCGTGAGCGGCACGCCGACATAATTCATGCCGGTAAAAGCAGCGATCATCCTGTACATCACGAACGACGGTTCCACGCCCAACAACGTGGCACCCGGTTTGGCCACCGCCATTGCAAGCAACTGGATGATCTCGTCCGAACCGTTGCCCAGCAACACATTTACGCCCTGTGGCAGGCCCGTTAATTGATGGATTTTTTCTTTCAGGCGCTGCGCGCCGGAATCGGGATAGCGGTTAATGGCGGCATCAGCGGACAGCCGTCCAATCTCGTCGCGTAATTGCGGGGGCAGCGCATAGGGATTTTCCATCGCATCCAGCTTGACCATATCGGTGCCGGGCGGCACATGGTAAGCATGCAGTGCGAGTACTTCCTTGCGGAGCAGGTATTCGGGCGTAGCGGTAATGCGGGTGTAAGACATGGACTGTTGGTACTTGAATTTAGCTTTATTTTACCCCAGCAACAAAAAAAGCTGGTGCAAATTCCTCATTAAATTGCGATTTTATTTGCCCATCCCAGTGCTTCAAGTTGCGCCTTGTTAAGTGCTTCAACAGTGAGTCCGGGACGTGCGGACAAATTTTCTTGTATGGCGGCGATGTCGCCGGTTTCGATTTTTTCGCACAGGGTCAGTAGTTCACCCAGGCTTCCTTCATGCAAAAGTAGCGCGGATTCGACCTCCTCCTGCAAGCTCATGCGCGCGAGGATTTCCGGGAGAGGCTCGCCCAGCAAGGCATCAAGCAATGACAACATACCCACCATGAAAGCACAATCAGCGTAATCCGGGTCGCCCGGGCGCTCCCGTTGGGCTACCAATTCCAGCAATCTACCACGCGTGGCGGCAAGCTGCATCAGCGGGCTGACCGTGTTATTTCCTTTGTTGGAGGCATACAACAGTAACTGTACCCATCGCCTCAATGGCTGGCGCCCCAGCACCAGTAACCCATGCTTGAGCGAACTGACTTTAGTCGCGAGACCTGTGCCAACGGAATTTACCATGCGCATCAGGTTGTAAGTCAGGTCGGCGTGTTCTTTGAACGCCTCCTCGATTTCGTTGTTTTCGGCTTCGCTCAGCAACAACGAGAGCAGGCGTATCAGCGCCATCTTTGACGGATTAGTGCGTTTGCCGGAAAGCATCTCGGGGTGTGCGAAGTGGTAACCCTGAAACAAGTCAAAGCCCATTTCCATGCAGCGTCTGGCCTGTTCCATGTCTTCCACTTTTTCCGCCAACAGTTTTACCGGATAGCGCTTAAGCTCTTTCACCAATGAAGGTAAACGGGCCGGGTCAATCAGCATCAAATCCAGCTTGACCACTTCCACCACGCTGAGCAAAGGTTTGATTTCGTCGCTCAATTCCACAACATCGTCCAGCGCCAGACTGAATCCTTTGGCCTTCAATTCATGGCATCGGTCAACGATTGCCCCATCGATAGTGATGGTTTCCAGAAGTTCGAGCATGACTTGCTGTCTGGGTAGCAAGTCAATCAAATCGCTATGCAGAATTTCGGCATCCAGGTTGATGAATCCCCTGTGCGAACCGAGCACATCCGCTATGCCCATCTCCGCAAATGCATTCACCAGCACTTGTGCTGTGGCATGGGTATCGTCCACCACGCCCGATTCGGTTGCACTATGGGCAGAGCGAAATAACAACTCAAATGCGACCAGGCTTTCCTTGCGGTCAACTATTGGTTGGCGCGCGATAAAGATATCCTGCATATAGTGAAAAACCTCTTCTTCATATGACTGACATTCGCTAACTGTACCACCTGGAAGCTAGAAGATGTCTTAAAAGTTACTGTGCACAACAATATCAAAGTGGAATTGTGGAAAACTTGCCGGTTAAACTGAATTTCCCGAGGCTGTTACAGCCGGGAGACCGAAACCTCATGAGTGATTATATATTCAAAGTGTTAATAACTATTTAACATATTGATGTAATTGTATTATTATTATATTTCATCATTGCTGTCCAAGATAGATGCCACCACCTGACACATGTCTTGATTTGATGCCATTGTGGACAGGGTAATGGAGTATTTTCAAGATCGTGCCCCCATGCTGTCCAAGATCAAGCGAAGGCCAAGCTGGCCTGAGGTTTATCCTGCGGATCAGGTGGCGTAGTGAACGGCTGGTTGAGCCATGCCATCAGATCACGATGCGTAAACAGATTCATACGTAATAGCGCCACAAGGTTAGACAGGCTCCAGCCGAACTTGGATGACATCTGCAAATAGCGCAGCAATAGCATAGAGATCAATGCTGTCCAAATCTGGGTCTTGACCGCGTTGGCCGAGGTTCCGACGAAGGTCTTGATCTTCAAATTCTGTTTGATAGCCTTGAAGAACAGTTCAATTTGCCAGCGATCTTTGTAAATTGCCGCGATGGTGGAAGCGCCAAGACCAAGATGGTTGGTGAGAAAGACGAGCATTTCGCCCGTATCCTCACGGATGGTTTCGACCCGGCGCAATAGATGTGGGCACTTCTTTTGTGCGCCGGTGCCGGTCAAACGGATGATCTGATCCTTGACGATGTTGCGGTTCTGCGGCGGTTCACGTTCTTCGACCACCTCGAACAGGGCGTTGTCTTTCATGCGGGTGACGAAATATACGCCAGCTTCTGTCCAGTTCGAGAACAGCCGGTAGTCGTTGTAGCCCCGGTCATCAACGACGATGGTGCCGGGCGCAAAGTCAATTTGCCAAGCCGCTTTGACGTCGGAGACCTTGCCATCGGTGATTAGCCCGAAACACGGCAGATAACCATCGTGGTCGAGCACCAAGTGTAATTTCACGGCACCTTTAGTCCGTCTGAACTTCGCCCAGTCATACATCGACAGGCACAGGTCAATGACTGTCGAATCCATGCTGACCAGTTTGTTTTTGAACCGAAACTTTTTCTTGCCAACCGCTTTGCTGGAGACAGTATCGAACAGGGCGTAGAAGACCTTCTCGAACAGCTCCGCAGGACGGTGGCTGTTGGCATAGGACAAGGACGAACGCGCAGGCGCTTCGATACCCAGATGTGCCAACTTGCCTTCGCAGCTCTTCAGGCCACCCTCGATTTCCCTCAATGAGTGGGCTCGTCCGATCTGGCAGAAAAGCATGGCAACAAATTGACTCCAACTCGACACACCCTTGCTGCGGTGTTCCGCCTTAGTTTCTTTGACAAGGCGCGCGAAGTCGGTGCGTGGAATAAGCTTGAGTATTTGGCTAAACATGCTGCATGATGCGTTCACGTTGGGTCTCCTTCGGTCTGGGGTAGGTGGGTTTGGCGATTTACCTATACCTTACACCTTCGGATGACCCAACGTCATAATCTGTTTAGGACGGGAGTGGTAATGAACCCAAAATACTGCTGGAACAAATGCGCCAGATCAATCAATTTCTGAACGATCATTTGCATCTACATCTTCACCCCGACAAAACCGTTTTGCAACGTGTAGACCAAGGTGCCAATTTCCTTGGCTTCATTGTTTTTCCGCACTATCGTTACGTCCGCGAACGCACCTTGCGTGCTTTGCGCAGCCGCATCTATTTCTTCAATTATCTGATTGATCCGGCGCGCTACCCGCATGGCTCAAAGCCGCATCGCGGCACATTGCGGTATTTGATA
>CAIQPV010000054.1 GCA_903873725.1 uncultured Nitrosomonadales bacterium | reverse complement strand
ATTCAACGTGATTGAAGTCAAGGATCTGGAGGTCATTTGCAAGGTGGTGCGCGGCGGCGTGCTATCCAACAACAAGGGCATCAACCGCAAAGGCGGCGGCTTGCACGCCCCTGCGCTGACCGACAAGGACATGGAAGACATCAAGACGGCAGCGCTGATCAAGGCCGACTTTCTGGCGGTATCCTTCCCGCGTTCGGCGGACGACATGAAACTGGCGCGTCACTTGATGAACGCGGCGGGCGGCAAAAGCCTGCTGATGGCCAAGATCGAACGTGCCGAAGCCATAGACGTGCTGGATGAAATTATTGAGGCATCGGATGCCATCATGGTCGCGCGCGGGGATTTGTCTGTGGAAGTGGGCGATGCAGCCGTGCCGGGTTTGCAAAAGCGCATGATTAAAATGGCGCGCGCCAGGAACAAGCTGGTGATTACCGCCACGCAGATGATGGAATCCATGATCAACAACCCGATTCCCACCCGTGCGGAAGTGTCGGACGTGGCGAATGCGGTGCTGGACGGCACCGACGCGGTAATGCTTTCAGCGGAAACCGCTGCCGGAGAATACCCAGTCGAAACCATACAGGCCATGGCGCGTATTTGTTCCCAGGCAGAGATGGAAATTGAAGAAAATACGCTGGATCACCGTTTGTTGAACAACAAGTTCTCGCGGGTTGATCAGTCCATTGCCATGTCGGCTCTTTTTGCGGCTTCCCATTTTAAAGTGAAGGCGATTGTGGCGCTGACCCAGTCCGGCTCCACCGCATTATGGATGTCGCGCATGAATGTGGATGTTCCAATTTTTGCATTGACGCCGAACCATGCAACGCTGACCAAAGTCACCCTGTTCAGCGGGGTGCACCCGATTGATTTTCACCCCAGCTCCAAGGATCCAACAATCACTTTGCTGGAAGCGGAAAAGGAATTGGTGAATTTAGGATTAGTGGAAGATCGCGACTTGATGGTGTTAACCATAGGCGAAGCAATCGGTAAAAGCGGCCATACGAACACTTTGAAAATTGTGCGTGTGGGTGACCACAAGATTTAAAAGTAGTGCCGTAGGCTGGTGGTGAGGCACGAACCCCAGCATTTGGCGATTCCGTAATTGCTGGGGTTCGCGTTGCTCACCGCCTGCCTGCGAGTAGATATCTCCATTAATTTGATGGATGAATCTGAATTTTTTATTTTTGAAGGAGAAGAAAATGGCTCTTGTATCAATGCGTCAACTGCTCGATCATGCTGCAGAAAATGGCTATGGCCTGCCGGCGTTCAACGTCAACAATCTGGAACAAGTCAAGGCAATTATGGAAGCGGCGGACGAAACCAACAGCCCGGTAATCATGCAAGGCTCTGCCGGTGCCCGCAAGTATGCCGGCGAAGCATTCCTGCGTCACTTGATAGAAGCCGCTGTAGAAGCTTATCCGCACATTCCAATTGTCATGCATCAGGATCACGGCGCATCGCCATCAATCTGTATCCAGTCTATCCGCTCCGGTTTTTCCAGCGTGATGATGGACGGCTCTCTGATGACCGACGGTAAAACTCCTTCCAGCTTCGAATACAACGTCAGCGTTACCCGCCAGGTATCTGAAATTTCCCACGCTGTCGGCGTATCAGTCGAAGGTGAACTGGGTTGTCTGGGTTCTCTGGAGTCCGGCATGGGCGAGAAGGAAGATGGCCACGGCGCGGAAGGCGCGCTTAGCCACGACCAACTTCTGACCGACCCGAATGAAGCCGCAGAATTCGTCAAGGCTACTCAGGTAGACGCGCTTGCGATTGCGATCGGTACTTCACACGGGGCATACAAATTTACCCGCCCGCCCACAGGCGCTGTGTTGCGCATCGACCGCATCAAAGAAATCCATGAGCGTATACCCAACACCCATCTGGTGATGCACGGTTCGTCGAGCGTGCCGCAGGAATGGCTCAAGGTCATCAACTCCTTCGGCGGCACCATGGGTGAAACCTACGGCGTGCCGGTCGAAGAGATCGTCGAAGGCATCAAGCACGGCGTGCGCAAGGTGAACATCGACACCGATCTGCGCATGGCTTCCACCGGCGCGGTGCGTCGTCATCTGGCGGAAGATACCAAGAACTTCGACCCGCGCAAGTTTCTCGCCGCCACCACCAAGGCGATGAAGGAAATCTGTAAAGCGCGTTATGAAGCGTTTGGTTGCGCCGGGCAAGCCGCGAAAATCAAGCCGATTTCGCTGGAAGCCATGGCAATCCGTTATAGCAAGGGCGAGTTGAACGCCGTCGTCAAATAATTGGAATAATTTTGTGAGGACGGCCTCAGGGTGCGATGGAATTTATCGCGGCTTGGAGGCCGTTTTACAAATTGAGTTGTTCAGGTTTAAGCTGGCTTGGATTATTGGAAGCTCTCTATAGCGGTCAATATTCTTAAATTACTTGGTTGGAGAAAACATTCATGTCGGAACTATTGTTTTACCAAAAATTGGTGCCGTTAAATAAAGAGCAGCATCGCCACCACTTCTTTAAGAAATTTGATAGCCTGAATTTCGCCATGAGCGCACAATCTGTATTGTTGACGGGTAGCGAATATGCTGAGGCAAGCAAGGAATATCCGATTGTCTTTGTCAAAGCTCCTGACAACAGCATAATGTCAGTTGCCCTGCTCGGGTTCCGTCAGGGTGAGAATCTTTACATTGACGCAAGCGGGAAATGGGATGCACTTTACATTCCGGCTTATGTAAGGCGTTATCCGTTCATTTTTTCCGAGGTCAACGCGGAGCAGCTAGTGGTATGTGTGGATGAAGACTGTGCCGAATTGAATACAGCCGGTGAAGGGCAACCTTTGTTCGATGATCAGGGTGCGGCCAGCCCGTTTGTGAACAACATGGTTCAGTTCATGCAGGACTACCAGGCGGATTTTAAGCGTACTCATGCATTCGTGGAAAATCTGCAACAGCTTGACTTGCTCAAGGAAACCAATGCCAAAATCACGCTTAATACGGGTGAAGAATTTCTGATAAATGGAATATGGGTAGTCGACGAAATCAAGCTCGCTGCGCTGGATGATGACAAGCTTTTGCATTTGGCCAGAAGCGGTGAGTTGGGCCGGATTTACGCCCATCTGATCTCATTGTCGAATCTTAACCATTTTTCCTCGCTGGAAGCGAAAAAATTGCCGTAGCATAGAATGTTAAACCGCTTCTTTTGGGCATGCGGCGAATAAATAGTTAGCAATTCTTTCTGTAGCTTGTGGATGGCGCGGCCAGCTTTTCTGCCTCGGTCAGCAAGAATAATTTGAATGCTTGAGCCGCAGTGGAAAGTCGTTTATTCTGGCGGTGAACAATGTACCATTGCCTCACCACGGGAAAATGTTCCACGTTGAGCACTGCCAGACGTCCCGTTTCCAGTTCCAGTTCGGCACTGTGCAGCGAGAGAATAGCCAAACCCATACCAGCTTGTACAGCCTGTTTGATAGCTTCGTTGGTGCCCATTTCCATTCCGGCGCGGAACCGGATACCGTGCTCGGCAAAGAATCGTTCCATTGCTCCGCGCGTTCCGGAACCTTGTTCGCGCACCAGAAAATTTTCCTGCTCAAGTTGTTGGAGCTTGATGCGCTTAAGCTTGCATAGCGGATGGTTTGGGGAAGCGATGATCACCAGCGGATTTTTCATGAACGACTGCGCCAGCATATCGGTTCCGTCCTGTGGTTGCCCCATAATAGCAAGGTCGGTGTTATTTTCGGCAAGCTGTTTCAGTACCGCATCACGATTGGCCACATGCAAGCTGATTTGTATTTTGGGATGCTGCTGGCTGAATTTTGCCAGCAATTGGGGCATGAAATAATTTGCGGTGTTGACTACTGAAATGTTCATTCGTCCGTGCGCGAGACCTTTCATTTCGTCGAAAACTGCTTCCATTTCCTGTAACTGTTGTGAAATGGTGCAGCTATAATGAAGCATCTCGCGTCCGGCTTCGGTCAGGTGAATTTGCTTGCCGACTTGATCGAACAGCGGCAGGCCGACCCCCAACTCAAGCTGCTTGATCTGCATGGAAATGGCGGGTTGTGACAGATATAGTTCTTTGGCCGCGCGCGAGTGGCTCAGGTGCCTCGCCACGGTCTCGAATACCTGCAACTGTCTCAAGGTAACATGGAACATATTCAGGATTTTACATCAAACCATAAGGATTGCTTATGGTTTGAATAAAAAAGTTTGACTATTATTTATAGTTTGCAACTCGTATAGTTCTAACCGTCAGATTTAATTTGTTAACCAAAGGGAGAGTAAAAACATGGATCAATCAAACCGTTATTCCAATCTTGACCTCAAGGAAGCCGACCTGATCAAGGGGGGCAAGCACATTCTCGTCGCTTACAAGATGAAGCCGAAGGGCGACCTCGGATATCTTGAAGCCGCCGCCCACTTCGCCGCCGAATCTTCCACCGGCACCAACGTGGAAGTAAGCACGACCGACGATTTCACCAAAGGCGTGGACGCACTGGTTTATTACATCGACGAAGCCACCGAAGATATGCGCATCGCGTACCCTCTGGAATTGTTTGACCGCAATGTCATCGACGGACGTATGATGCTGGTGTCATTCCTGACACTAGCTATCGGCAACAATCAGGGTATGGGCGACATCGAACACGCCAAGATGATTGACTTTTACGTGCCTGAACGCGCAGTCCAATTGTTCGACGGCCCCTCCAAGGACATTTCCGATATGTGGCGCATTCTGGGCCGCCCCATCAAGGATGGCGGCTACATCTCCGGCACCATCATCAAGCCAAAATTGGGCTTGCGTCCCGAGCCGTTTGCCAATGCGGCATATCAATTCTGGCTGGGCGGCGACTTCATCAAGAACGACGAACCGCAAGGCAATCAGGTGTTCTGCCCGTTAAAGAAAGTTTTGCCTCTGGTCTATGACGCGCTGAAGCGCGCACAGGACGAAACCGGCCAAGCCAAGCTGTTCTCCATGAATATTACCGCCGACGACCACTACGAAATGTGTGCCCGTGCCGATTTTGCGCTGGAAACATTTGGCCCGGATGCGGATAAAGTTGCATTCCTGGTTGACGGCTATGTCGGCGGCCCCGGTATGGTGACAACAGCACGTCGTCAATATCCCGACCAATACCTGCACTATCACCGCGCCGGTCACGGTGCCGTGACTTCACCCTCTGCCAAGCGCGGCTATACCGCCTTCGTGCTGGCCAAGATGAGCCGTCTGCAAGGCGCTTCAGGCATCCACGTCGGCACCATGGGCTACGGCAAGATGGAAGGCGAAGGCGATGACAAGATCATCGCTTATATGATCGAACGCGACGAGTGCCAAGGCCCGATCTATTTCCAGAAGTGGTACGGCATGAAACCCACCACTCCGATCATCTCAGGCGGTATGAACGCGCTACGTCTGCCCGGCTTTTTTGAAAACCTCGGCCACGGCAACGTGATCAACACGGCAGGCGGCGGCTCCTACGGACACATTGACAGTCCGGCAGCCGGTGCGATTTCCTTGCGCCAATCGTATGAATGCTGGAAGGCTGGTGCGGACCCGATTGAATTCGCGAAGGAGCACAAGGAATTTGCCCGCGCATTTGAATCCTTCCCCAAAGATGCTGACAAGATATTCCCCGGCTGGAGGCAAAAGCTGGGAGTGCATAAGTAAGACTTGTTTATTCAGCTTTCATCAGTAAAAAGCCCCTGCTATCTATGGCGGGGGCTTTTTTTAAGTCAATCAATCTGTTAAATCCGAACAAGGCGCGAGCAATAAATTGCTCCGCCACATATGTGTGGTATCAATAATCAGGCGATTAAATATTCAGAAGTGTAAATAAACACATGCCAACTTAAAGTCGGCAAGGAAAATGGGCGCACACAAAACCAAACCGATGCGCCCGGCAAAATAACCAAAACTGCGGACAGCCCCTACCAGACCCCAATTTCAGGGGCCGTCTCCACAGTCTCCAACCCCATCAGTTCGGCTTGCTGATGCCTGGCGTGGGAAAGGGCCAGGTTGTAGCCGGACGTACAGGTGCCGGAGCAGAAGGAGTCGGAGCAGCAGGCGCAACTGGCTGACTGGCTACCGGAGCAGCCTTTTTAGCTGCCGGTTTTGCTGCCGCCTTCTTGGCCGGAGCCGCCTTTTTAGCTGCCGGCTTTGCTGCCGCCTTCTTGGCCGGAGCGGCCTTTTTAGCTGCCGGCTTTGCTGCCGCCTTCTTGGCCGGAGCGGCCT
>CAIQPV010000053.1 GCA_903873725.1 uncultured Nitrosomonadales bacterium | reverse complement strand
TTTGTGAAGCACTATGTCTTCAAGCGGGGATTTCTGGACGGCTGGGCCGGCTTTGTGATTGCACTGGGCAATTTTGAGGGCACGTTTTACCGCTATGTGAAGGCGCTGGAGATGCAAAAAGGGAACGCGTGGAAGGCACCGCTCCATGCAAAAGTCACTCTAGGAACAAAGCCCTGATGCTCACCGAAACTCAGCAGCGCAGCAACCGAGTGCTGTATTTGCGCTTGCTTTCCTACGTTAGGCCCTATTGGAAGGCCTTCGCCCTGGCGATCACGGCCATGGTCGGTACGGCAGCAACCGAGCCAGTATTCCCGGCAATCATGAAGTACCTGCTCGACCATGGCTTCAAGACCGAAGATGCCAGGCTGATCTGGCTGATTCCTGCGGGCATCGTCTCACTCTTTTTTGTGCGTGCAGTTTTTTCATTCTGTACCGGTTACATATTTACTTGGATTTCAACGCATCTGGTAACCGATTTGCGGAGGCAAATGTTTGCCAAGCTGATGAACTTACCGACCCAGACTTTTCACGATCAATCCGCCGGCAAAATGATTTCCCGCCTGTTGGTCGACACCGGAAATATGAACGATTCCGTGACGACGGTTCTGGTGATTGCGGTCCGGGAAACGCTGACCGCCATTGCGTTGATAGGCTACCTGATATATCTCGACTGGAAACTCACCGTAGTCACGTTGTTGATCGGGCCGGTTATAGCACTGATCGTCAAGGGCTTTGGCAAGAGAATGCGTTCGGCAAGCCGCAGTGCCATGGAGTCCGGTCGTTTGATCGCACATGCCATCGAGGAAACAGTTGGAGCGAACAAGGTCATCAAGATATTTGGCGGACAACAACAGCAGATCACAAGGTTTTTCGATGCCACGGAAAAGTTGCGACGAACGTTGATGCGCGGCGCCGTACCGGAATCAGCTGTTACGCCCATCACGCACATGGCGTCATCCGTTGCGGTTGCAATCATCATCTTCATTGCGCTGAGCAGAACCACGGGGCAAGCGGGCGCATCCGCAGGTGGTTTTATTTCTTTCATCACCGCCATGCTGATGCTGATTGCCCCAATCAAGCAACTGACAACCATTAACACGACCCTTCAGCGTGGTCTGGCAGCCAGCGAAAGCGTTTTTCAGTTTCTCGATCAAGCAGTGGAAGAAGATGCCGGAAAAATACAACTCAAGGCCGGACGTGGAGAAATTGTTTTTAGTCACGTTAGCTTTAGTTACCCGGGGACAGAGCGTCTGGCGCTCAATGATGTAAGTTTCAATGTGATGCCCGGGCAAACTGTCGCCCTTGTGGGTGCATCCGGAGGTGGAAAAACCACCATCAGTGTGCTGATACCCAGGTTTTATAAGGCGACATCGGGTCAAATACACATAGATGGCAACGAAATAAACGACCTCACTTTGACCAGTTTACGCAACAACATTGCGGTGGTAAGCCAGGACATTGTGTTATTTAATGACACGGTGGAAGCAAATATCGCATTTGGCTCTGCACCTAGTCGTAGCCGCGACGATGTCATTTCTGCAGCCAAGGCGGCCAATGCATGGGATTTTATTCAACAATTTCCCAATGGACTTGACGAACGAATAGGCGAAGATGGCGCCAAACTCTCTGGGGGGCAGCGCCAGCGAATCGCCATTGCGCGCGCACTGTTGAAGAACGCACCCATCCTGGTTCTGGACGAGGCAACTTCGGCACTAGATACCGAATCAGAGCGGCAGGTGCAGACCGCATTGAATACGCTGATGAAAAGCCGCACGACCTTGGTCATTGCACACCGACTCAGCACCATCGAACATGCTGACAAAATTTTGGTATTGGATCAAGGCCGAATTGTGGAATCAGGAAGTCACGTCGAATTGATAGCCGTCGGCGGTACCTATGCCAACCTGAACCAGATGCAAGCATGAGTATTCCAATACTCATGTACCACCAAATCGACGAACCGCCTCCGCGCGGGGAGCCGATGCGCGGTTTGGTCGTTTCCCCCCAATCTTTTGCACGCCAAATGGCATTGCTTAAATACATGGGATACACCGGACTTTCCATGCGCGATCTCGAACCTTATCTCAGAGGCGATAAACGAGGCAAGGTCGTTGGCCTCACATTTGACGATGGCTATCGGAACAATTTACACCATGCCCTGCCTGTTCTAGCCAGGCGGGGATTTAGTGCCACCTGCTACGGCGTAAGCAGTATGTTTGGTGGCACCAATGCTTGGGACCAGCATTTAGGCATTGCAAAGAAGCCGTTGATGGACACCCAGGACTGGTTGCGCTGGCTCGACGCGGGAATGGACGTTGGATCACATACATGTACACACGCCGCACTCACCAAGATACCTTTTGATCAAGCCAGGCAGGAAATCGTACAGTCGAAGATCGTGCTGGAGCATGCCCTGAGCTGTGAGGTTCGGCATTTTTGCTACCCTTATGGCTGGTTCGGCCCGGAGCATGTGGAGATGGTGAAAGAGGCAGGATACATTACCGCGACCACAACCCAACGCGGGAGGGTGCATGCGAACCAGGATCTCTATGCGCTCAAGCGCATAATGGTGGCCCGTGCAACCCACTTGGGGTTATTTGCCGCCAAAGTCATTACCCGCTACGAAGACAATCGCGCATGACGCCGTTTGCCCTCTATTGCAAGAGCTACAGCACGGATCTCAGGCGTGTGGTGCGCCTAGCTCGGTCGGTACAGCAGTTCAACAAGGAGCATTTGCCCTTCTACATCTCCGTTCAACGCTCCGAAATGGCCGTGTTTAATGAGCATCTGCAGGGCCTAGAGGTAACCCTGTTGGCCGATGAGGACATACTCGGTGCATCGCCGCGTATCGACACAAAACAGGTGCAAAACATGCCCGGCGCTGTATCGCAGCAGGTGGTCAAGGCAGAATTCTGGCGCCTGGGTTATTCCACCGCATATTTGTGCCTCGACTCGGATGCCATTTTCATCCGCCCGTTTGGACTGGATGATTTTTTGGCGCCCGATGGCACGCCTTACACCATGATGGACGAGGCCCACGATCTGCTGGAAGATGCCCTGCTCGGTAAAAGAGACAGGATTATTACTGCATTCAACCAAGAAGCCGATCTGGTACAACAACTTTTTCAACGCGTCGGTCGGCGTTACAGCTTCGGGCCATTTCCATTGGTTTGGCACCAGGCAGTTTGGGAGAGTCTGGACACCCACTTCCTCCAGCCCCGCGGACTGAGCCTTGCTGACGCCATCATCCAGGCCCCCATTGAGTCGCGCTGGTATGGTGAAGCCCTGCTGGCATACAAGGCCGTAGCTCTGCTTCCTTGCCAGGCATTGTTCAAGGTTTACCATTACGCATGGCAATATGATCAGGACCGTCGTAGCGGCATGCATACCGACCAATTGCTAAAGCTTTACTGCGGCGTGATCTACCAATCGGCATGGGAGCGGGACATGGACTGGCCCACCGAAGGTGGCGGATTGCTATCGCGTACCGGCCGAAGAATCCGGCGCCGTCTCAAGCGGATTTAGAACCGCGCTTACTCAATTAACACGGCTTGCCGACCGAAACACTGCGAAATCCATGAACTACGCGATCGCCATCACAACATTCGACAAACGCTTCGAAGAGTTTCTGGTTCCTCTCATTACAAGCATCAAGCAGCAGCGACCCGACGCTGAAATCATTGTCACCGCTAACGGCAATTGCGGTGCCCCATTCAATGAAAACTACCGCCAAGCACTTCTGGCGTTTCTCGCTACCCAAAGCAACTGTTTTCCAGTTGTTTTCCCCACATTCCAATCCTTGGCTAAAATGTGGAACCGAGGTATTCTCAATGCAAGCCAAGAGCGAGTTTTGGTGCTGAACGACGATCTGCGCATACCCGCCGGTAGCGATGACGGCTTTTTCGACCAATTGGAACAGGTACTGGCCCGGCAATCCGGCACGTTCAAGATCAACGGAAGTTTTTCGCATTACATGATCCGTAAGAGCGACCTCATCGAGGTGGGTTTTTTTGACGAGCGGCTCCTAGGACTGGGTGAGGAAGATGGTGATTTTTTCTGGCGCTACCATGAAAAATTTGGCAATGAAATTCCCTCTGTAACTTTGCCTCACATCGACAATGTTTGCTCGGACGTTGCAGATGATGGTTATACCAAGGGCATTCGAACTGCCGCCAAATTCAATCGAGACTATATCAAGAACGTCAAATACAAAGAGACCTTGCTTGGCGGTTACCGAGGCATGTTTGACAAACGCGTAAAAAAGGTGGTTGCGGACGAGCAGCAGTATCCTTATGAAACCTTCTACCGGCTGAACAGGGACAAGGTCTAGGCATTGTGAATAGCCCAGCCTCGAAAACTGGAAAGCACCGAAAAAGGCACCCCCGGCGATGACCAAAATAATTCGAATCGCCGCATTGGGCGTGCCCGATGACTACCTCAC
>CAIQPV010000052.1 GCA_903873725.1 uncultured Nitrosomonadales bacterium | reverse complement strand
GTTTGCCAAGCAGTTTCCCGATGAGTATGCTTCTGTTCGATTTGCACAACCAGCCACCTTCTCCCGTCCATATCAAATAATAGCAGCTTCAGAACGAGATGCGCCTCTTCGAAAAGTCCTAATGGGGTGCGATTCAAACTGATGTTTGTTAATCTTCCGCCTATCACCACAATTTTGATGAGAGGAGATTTTCATGGGAATGAGTGACGAAGCATTGCTGAATCGGCTAAACGAGCATCCAGAACTGCGAAGTCGGGTTGAATCGATGTTGCTGGTTGTCGAAGACGAGATGGGGAACCTGCAAGAAGCGGACGCAGCGGAATTGCGGCTTATAGAAGAGATGAGGCGAATGGGCCAAGAGTCGCTGCAAGCATGGGCAACCGGTCAAGCGGTCAAGGCCGCAGAAAGCGTTTCACGAGAGAGCAAGGTGCGGCGGGAGGGTAAAAAAAACTCCGCTGGCACAGTACATTTGGCGAAATAGCGGTAGAAGAGGTGCAGTATCGGCATGGAAGCAAGCGAATTCGCCCGTTTGTGAGTCGAGCCCGCGTGCACCATCGGTGCTGTTCGCGGCCTTTACAGCGGGTGGTGACGGACTTTGGAGCCGATGTTGCTTTTGCCCAAGTGATGGATAAGCTGGTCGAGCATTACGGGATCATCCTTGCAGAGAGCACGGTACGGCGAGTGACCGAAGCGCACGCGCAAAAGATCTATGAAACGACAACGGTTGACGAGGCATGGCCGAGTGAAGTGGGTTGTGAGACGATAGTGGTTGAAATGGACGGGGGCATGGTGCCTATTGTCGAAGCGGATGGCACACAACAAGATCGGCGCCGTGGTAAGAAATTACAGTGGAAAGAAGCCAAGCTCTGTTTGGCGCATGAAGCGGGTAGCAAAACGCTGAGCTATGGTGGAACACTGCAAGGTGATGTGGCAGAGGCCGGGAAGCGACTCTTGGGCTGCGCCAAGTCGGCGGGTTTTGGAAAGAACAGTCGGGTTCATGCGTTAGGAGATGGTGCCGACTGGATTGCGCTGCAAGTGGATGAGAGGTTTGGCAACAACGGTAGGTATTTGGTTGATTTCTACCATGTCTGCGACTATTTGAGTGCTGCCGCTGTGGCGATCTATCCGGATGAGGAAACGGCCAAGGTTTGGTTAAATCAGCAGAAAGAAAGCCTCAGAGCGGGCAATTATGTCGCAACCATTGAGTCGCTAAAGACGCACCTTGAGCCAGATGATGTTGCCGATAGCGAAGCTGCAATAAGGTCTTGCCACCGCTATTTGAGTCGCCGTAAGGATCAACTGGACTACCCGAGCGCATTGGCCAATAATTTACCCATTGGCTCAGGGGAAATCGAAAGTGCACATCGCTATATTGTTCAGAAACGACTCAAGCTCGCAGGGTCGTGGTGGTGCGCTGCAAACGCTGATCACATGCTGGCCTTGCGGCTGAATCGGGCTAACAAGCAATGGGGTAACTATTGGAACCAAGACAGAATGGCGGCTTAACTGAAAACATCAGTTTGAATCACACCCGTGCTTGGCTGGCCATTTATTCAGGCTGCAACTGCTTCATTGCTTGCTGTGGCCGTAGCAGCTTCGGTTGGAACGGCAATAGCTTGGCGCCATAGTTATGTCAGGTACCGAGCGGCATTACTTATGGTGTTGGTGGGCTTGC
>CAIQPV010000051.1 GCA_903873725.1 uncultured Nitrosomonadales bacterium | reverse complement strand
GCAAATCGGTATATTGACGATTACCTGCTGAATTCCAATGCGCTCTTCGCGCCACATCCAATTTCCTCGGTAGGCGTCAAGGACGCGAAATTTGAACCGCGCATGTGGCGGGGGCCAGCTTGGAATTCGATGACCTACTGGGCGGTCCGGGGCTGTCTGAATTATGGCCGGCGGGACGCGGCGTTGTTGATCCTTGAAAAAGCTTTGGACCAAACGGCCAAGCAGTTTGGCCGGACCGGAAGGATCTGGGAGTTTTATGATTCTCTAGGCGGTAATCCTGAAGAGTTGAAAAGAAAGTCCAATCATGATCAACCCTTCCCTGATTATCTGGGGCATAACCCGGTCATCGCGATGGCGCGCTATTACGAGCAATTAAAGGGGCAATCAAAGCTCGCGGAGGGAGACAGGGTCAAACAAATTACAAAGAGCCAAGCTAACCCGTCAATTTTGAAGTGATCAATTGGAATGAAAAGCTTGTTGTTAATTAGGGCGATAAAAGCACGCAAGATATGATCACAACTTTTCGATATTCTTCACCGCATATAATAATGGTTATCGGAGTTTTGCGCCGGTGGGAAGATCGGGAATACAACAACTTATTATGGAGAAGTAACGAATGAAACAAATAGAGTTGAGTTTAGGATCTACCAAAGAAAAACAGGTCGGATCACCGCAACCATTACCGTTCTGGCTGGTGTTTCTCCAGACGCTGTGCGCCAGGCGGGCAACATCGAGCCGCGAGCCCGCCAGCTTGGTGTTCGGCAGCCAACTGCAGCGAAATAAATGACAAACATGAAAATTACAAACGACACTTTCTATAAACTATTGATTTTTTTGACCCTTCCGGTCGTGCTGGCTGGTGGTGTCCTTGGATCTGATCCGGGCAGTAAATCCGGCGAGACCAAGGAAGCCTATCAGGCGCGGATGGAGTGGTGGCGCGAAGCGCGCTTCGGCATGTTCATCCACTGGGGGCCGGTCAGCCTCACTGGCGACAACATCAGTTGGTCGCGTGGCGGTGAGCGCCGGGACGGACGCGGCACGGGGAACATCCCACCGGAAATCTATGACCAGCTCTACCAGCACTTCAACCCGTCCCTGTTCGACGCCAAAGAATTTGTACGGATCGCCAAATCCGCCG
This sequence comes from uncultured Nitrosomonadales bacterium, assembly GCA_903873725.1. Classification (GTDB taxonomy): domain Bacteria; phylum Pseudomonadota; class Gammaproteobacteria; order Burkholderiales; family Gallionellaceae; genus CAIQPV01. Next base: position 714 of record CAIQPV010000051.1, on the reverse strand, counting down.
GGATGAAATACATGGTGTTCGTCACCAAACACCATGACGGGTTCAACATGTTTGACACCAAGTTGAGTGACTACAAGATCACCAGCCCGCTGTCACCGTTTGGGCGGGACACCGCCAAGGAGTTGGCCGATGCCTGCCATGAGGCCGGCATGCCGCTGATCTGGTATTTTTCTTTGGGGGACTGGCATCACCCGGATTACTACACGACGAACCATGCCCGCTTCACCGAATACCTGCTGGGAGAGATCCGCGAGCTATGCACCAACTATGGGAAGATTGACGGCTTCTGGTTTGACCTGGCTTACTCAAAACTTGGGGGCAATGACAGGAAGGTGCCCAAGCAAGTTCAGGACATGATCCATCAGTTGCAGCCCGGCGCGGTCATCAACAATCGCGGAATGCAGGGGGATTACGAAACGCCGGAAGGCATCATCGGAGCGTTTCGCACCGACCGCTCTTGGGAAACCTGCATGACGCTAGGTCACGAATGGGCCTGGAAGCCCAAAGACGACATCAAGTCATTCAGGGAATGTTTGGAGATACTGGTGAACACCGCAGGGGGCGACGGAAATCTGCTACTCAACGTCGGACCGATGCCGGATGGCAGGATCGAGCCGAGGCAGGTCGAAGTGTTAAAACAAATCGGTGACTGGATGGCCAATTACGGCCAGACCATTTACGGCACGCGCGGCGGGCCGTTCATGCCAGGCGATT
>CAIQPV010000050.1 GCA_903873725.1 uncultured Nitrosomonadales bacterium | reverse complement strand
GCTGGATCGTCTGGCAACTTATCAGGAAAAGACCCTTGCGATCAAAAGTAAAATAAAATCGGCACTGTTCTATCCTGTCTCGATTATCGTGGTGGCCTTTGGTATTACAGCGATCATCATGATTTTTGTAATTCCGGCATTCAAGACATTATTTTCCAGCTTCGGTGCAGATTTGCCGGCACCGACGCTGGTCATCATGGGTATCTCGGATTTTTTCGTCGCTTGGTGGTGGGCGATTTTCAGCGTTATAGGGGGCGGACTTTACACCTTCTTCTATTTCTGGAAACGCAACAAGAAAATGCAACGGGTCATCGATGCCATATCGCTCAAACTACCGATTTTCGGCGAAGTAATCCGCAAAGCAACCATTGCACGCTGGACCCGCACTTTGTCGACCATGTTTGCTGCGGGTGTACCGTTGGTTGAAGCTTTCGACTCGGTTGCAGGTGCTTCCGGCAACGCTCTGTATAATGACGGAACAAAACAAATTCAACGGGAAGTCAGTCAAGGCAGCACCTTGGTATCGGCCATGATAAACACCAATCTTTTCCCAAGTATGGTGATTCAGATGGTGTCAATTGGCGAAGAAGCGGGTTCTCTCGACAGCATGTTAAGCAAGGTGGCAGATTTCTACGAGGGCGAAGTTGACGATGCAGTGGAAGCATTGTCCAGCCTGATGGAACCTATCATCATGGTAGTGCTCGGCACGCTGATCGGCGGCATGGTGATAGCAATGTACCTGCCTATCTTCAAAATGGGCCAGGTTGTGTAAGCAGATGCCAGAAAACAGAGGACAGAGGACAGAGGTGCTGTCACGGTTGCGCTGCGTTTATACAAATAACCCGCCACAAAACGGCATTCAACACTCTTTCATCTGTTTTCCGTCCTCTAATTTCTGACGCGCCATGTCTGAAATATTTCTGCTTCTTCATTCCTTTCCGCCGTTATTCATTATCGTATGTGTGGTATTGGGCCTGAACGTCGGCAGCTTTCTGAATGTGGTGATCTACCGCCTACCCAAAATGATGGAGCGTGAATGGCATGCCCAATGTGCCGAACTCAATGGACAAATCGCAGAAAGGTCGCCCCGCTACAATCTGGTTGTACCGCGTTCCGCCTGTCCGCAGTGCGGACATATGATAAGCGCGCTGGAGAATATTCCTGTCGTCAGTTTTCTGTTGTTGCGCGGCAAATGCAAGGAATGCGGCGCACGCATATCAGCTCGCTACCCGCTCGTCGAATTGATAAGCGGATTGTTGAGCGGCCTTGCTGCATGGCATTTCGGCTTCGGTCTGGCCGCATTAGGCGCGCTACTGTTTATCTGGGCTTTGCTGGTGCTGACCTTCATCGATTTCGACACCCAGCTACTGCCGGATGACATCACGTTACCGCTGTTATGGGCAGGCCTACTGATCAACCTCTCGCGCACTTTCACCGACCTGTACAGTGCGATCATTGGTGCAGTGCTGGGTTATTTGACGTTGTGGGGCGTGTATTGGCTATTCAAGCTCGCTACAGGCAAGGAGGGTATGGGCTATGGCGACTTCAAGCTACTGGCAGCCATTGGTGCGTGGCTGGGCTGGCAGATGCTGCCACTGGTCATCCTTACTTCCTCGCTGGTGGGTGCTGTGACCGGCATCACGCTGATTGTTGCGGCGCGCCATGGCCGCAACGTTCCCATCCCTTTCGGCCCTTACCTCGCGGGGGGCGGATTCATTGCACTGTTCTGGGGGCAGGCACTGACACAAAGTTATCTTCAGATGTTGGCCCAATGAACTATCGGATTGGCTTGACCGGCGGCATAGGCAGCGGCAAGAGTACCGTTGCCGCACTGTTCGCGGAATTCGGCGTTACCGTCATCGATACTGATGCAATTTCACACCAGCTTACCCAACCGGGCGGCGCCGCCATTGAAGCAATCCGCAACACATTTGGGGGTAATTACATAGAACCTGGCGGTGCGCTCGACAGGTCACGAATGCGCCATCTGGTGTTCTCGGACATGGCCGCAAAACAGCGTCTTGAAAGTATCCTGCATCCGTTGATACGCGCGCAGACTTTGGCTCAGGCAGATGCCGCCGATGATGCCTCGCCCTATTTTCTGCTGGTGATTCCACTGTTGTTCGAAACGGCAGATTACCCCAAGCTGGTACAACGTACCTTGGTGGTAGACTGCACAGAAGCCACGCAAATTTCACGCACCATGCAGCGTAGCGGACTAACCGAGGAAGAAGTGCGCGCCATTATAATGCAGCAAATTCCGCGTGCCGAAAGGTCGCGGTGCGCCGATGACATCATCCATAATGATGCCGGAATTGACACATTGCGGATGCAAGTGGCACACCTTCACCAGCGTTATGTTACCCTTTCCTCAGGAAGCCATTGACGATGGAGGTCTGTTCACAATATATTGCTGCATATTATTCGAAATTAAACGAACGCCTGCCCACTTTTCTGCCACGTGATTAGCTACGACTTCCCCCTCAACGAGCGTATACGCACCTTGCTGCGACTGGAGGATCTCTACGCCAGGATGGCGTATTTTTCCGAGAAAGCAAGCGCTGCGGACCATCATGCCGCGCTAAGTGTGCTGTTTGACATCATGGAAGTTGCCAGCCGTGCGGACCTGAAATCCGATCTGTTACAGGAACTGGAACGCCAGAAACGCCAGCTTGCCTCACTGCACAATAACCCGGGAATTTCAGAGGAAGCGCTGAATGCAGTGCTCGATGAAATAGAAACCGCCAGCGACAGCCTGTTCAACCTGAACGGTAAGATAGGCCAACACTTGCGCGACAACGAATGGCTGATGGGCATCAAACAGCGCGCTTGTATTCCCGGCGGAACGTGCGAATTCGACTTGCCTTCCTACCATTACTGGCTGCATCAGGATGCTACGCTGAGGCGTAATTACCTCAATGCGTGGCTGGCTCCCATGTTACCTATCTGCAACGCTCTGGATATCATTCTGAAGCTGTTGCGCGAGAGCGGCAAGGTACACAATTTTATTGCCCATCAGGGCAGTTTCCAGCAAATGCAGGGAGGTCGCGTCGCGCAATTATTGAGGATCACCATGGACACATCCCTGCTGTGCATCCCTGAAGTCAGTGCCAACAAATATGTGCTTAACATCCGCTTTGTCACCGCAAACTATGCGTCCAAAAGCACCGTGTACGACCAGGACGTGGCATTCAACCTTACCTTCTGCGCGCTGTAATGACGAACCCCGTAGTGGTTGCCTGCCCGCAATGCAGCAAAGAAGTGGTATGGAACAGCCAGAGCCGCTTTCGCCCGTTTTGCTGCGAGCGCTGTAAATTGATAGACCTCGGCCAGTGGGCCAACGAAGATTACCGCATTCCGGAAAACGAGCAACAGCAGGATCAATCCGGCACCGTTACAGGCCAAGCCTGACGCAGCAAGGCCACTCCGTGCGCGCCATGCCGCCACGCAGTTTCAATATCTTCAAGTTGCAGCCCGCCCAACGCATACAACGGAATGGAGGAACCCGCCGCAATAGCCGCAAAATTTTCCCAGCCCAGATGTTGCGTACCCGGATGCGACCGGGTTGGAAACACAGGACTCAGCAACGCAAAATCGCAACCCAGCTCTTCGGCACGTCGTAATTCTATAATACTGTGGCACGAAGCCCCGCACCATTCCACAGCAGGACGCTCACTTAATCCGGCAAGCTGCAGTCCGTTGAGATGTACTCCGTCCGCACCCAGCTCCTGCGCCAGTGTTACATCTCCGTTGAACAACACCTTTGCGCCATAAGAATGCGCCAACACTACCACCCGCAAAGCCAAGTCGTGCAACTCATCATGAGAAAGATTCTTCTCGCGCAATTGTAACAATCCCAAACCCTTATCCAATGAGGATTTCAGACGTCGCATGAATTCCTCTTCGCCCAACTCCTGCACATTGCTGATGGCATACAACGAGGGCAATTCCAGGGCACGAAGGATGGGGGCATTGGCGGGCAATACGGGAGAAACAGAAACATAACCCCCAACCTGTCCCCTCTCCTGTTCGAGAGAGAAAGGTTGTTGCCAGGAAAACTTCTGCCCTTCATGCGGATGCAACTCTCCACTCCAAGCGGTCACCCGGAAAAAGTTCAGCCGCACAGTCGCATGCGGGTAAGTGAACACCCGCGTCACCCACGGATACGCAGTTTCGACTTCAATACCTAATTCTTCACGCAACTCCCTCACCAAGGCCAAGCCGGGTGTCTCCCCAAACTCCACCTTTCCGCCCGGAAACTCCCAATACCCGGCCCAAAGCTTGCCGACCGGACGCTGCGCCAGCAGAAATGATCCGTTCGCCCGTTGCAGGACGGCGGCGGCAACTTCTGTCACTTTCGGGATGAATGAACTTTTCAAATTGCTGTGATGTGTTGGCTCATTGCCAAGCGAGGCACGTTATTTACCTTGACCATGTATTCCGAATCGATTACTCCATTCATTATGAGGCATTCTTCAGCTATGCTGCAAACCAGATTTGCATAACTGATTGATTTTCAAAAATCCAATTCTAAAATTCAGCTACAATTGGTCACTGGCTCTACTTACCTGGCTATTTTTTATCAGTGATAGCGGTAGTTTACGGTTAGCGTGGGCTGTTTTTACGGACTGAGTGCCATTGTTGACTCTGCACGGTAAAACAGGCACTGTTCTCAAAAAATCAACGGACGGCGTATAGCCGCAAGGGGGATACCATGAAACGATTGACCGGACATTTGTATTTCTGGGTACTTGTAGCCATCCTTGCCGGTGGGACACTGGGTTACCTGGATGCTGCCACGGCGGTGACGCTTAAACCGCTGGGCGACGGCTTCATTGCCTTGGTCAAGATGTTAATCAGTCCGGTGATTTTTTGTACGGTTGTGCTTGGCATTTGCGGGGCCGGCGACATGAAAAAAGTCGGGCGCGTAGGCGGCAAAGCGTTAATCTACTTCGAAGTAGTGTCGTCGATAGCCTTGGTTATCGGCCTTATGGTAATGAATCTCATCCGGCCGGGCGACGGTTTTAATGTTGATCCGAAAACGCTCGATGCCAAGGCCGTAGCCAATTACGCCAAGGCGGCTTCAGAGCAAAATACGGTGGATTTTATCCTGCACATTATCCCCAAAACCTTCACCGACGCTTTCACCGGCTCAGGAGATCTCCTGCAAGTGCTGCTGATTGCGATCCTGTTCGGTTACTCCATCATGCACTTGGGCAAAGCCGGGCAACAGGTTCACCGTTTCATTGAGGAATGTTCGCACATTTTCTTCGCCATGATGAATACTGTCATGAAAGCGGCACCGCTGGGAGCCGGGGGGGCCATGGCTTTCACTATCGGCAAGTATGGCATAGGTGCATTAAAGCCTCTGGCGGCGCTGATGGGCAGTTTCTATCTGACCTGTCTGCTGTTTGTGGTTATTGTCCTTGGCATTATTGCCGCTCTGGTCGGCTTCAATATTATTCGCTTCATCCTTTACATCAAAGAAGAACTGCTGACGGTGCTTGGCACCTCCTCTTCTGAGTCCGCGCTGGTGCCACTCATGAAAAAGCTGGAAAATCTCGGCTGTTCGAAATCCGTGGTCGGACTGGTCGTGCCATCAGGCTATTCGTTCAACCTTGACGGCACCAACATCTACCTGACGATGGCCGCTCTATTTGTCGCCCAGGCACTTAATATTGATCTGACACTGACGCAACAACTGACCATACTCGGCGTTGCCATGTTAACGTCAAAGGGCGCTTCCGGTGTTACCGGTGCGGGTTTCATCACCCTCGCCGCCACACTGGCCGTTGTACCCTCGATCCCGGTTGCCGGCCTGGCACTTATTCTCGGCGTTGACCGTTTCATGTCTGAGGCACGCGCGTTGACCAATTTCGTCGGTAACGGCGTTGCCACGATTGTCGTCTCGAACTGGGAAAAAGAGCTGGATCACGCTGTGCTCAAAGAGCAGTTGGGTGGCTAGGCTATAGCGCTTTCCTTCCCAAATCAGTGACCCTTTCGACTTAAAACTGTCGCTCGCGCTACGCTTATCCCCGTAGCAAGACTGTGGGATCTTACACTGCAAAAAAACTAAAATCAGCGAGCCAAGCTTAAAGGTTTCACCAGACTGGAAACTTACTTTCCACTCCTTCCCGATTAACCATTTTAAGTTTCCATGTTTCCATAGTTTTACATTCCCCACACTATAAATTAATTCATTGATTTATATTAGTTATTGCTTGCGTTTGATGCATGGCACGAAAATTGATCTTATGCTTTGATAATTAGGTAGTTTATCAGACTGATTGTGCCACTGACCGTATCAGATTCGGTTTGAACAAATGTGATTTGGATAGCGACAAAACGAAGGGGATGATAATGGAAATTGAAACATTTTATGAGGTAATGAAGCGGCAGGGAATTACACGACGCAGTTTCCTGAAGTTTTGCAGTTTGACCGCTGCTTCCCTGGGTCTGGCACCCAGCTTTGCACCGAAAATTGCGCATGCAATGGAAACCAAACCGCGCACCCCGGTAATCTGGCTGCATGGACTGGAATGTACCTGTTGCTCAGAATCATTCATTCGTTCCGCGCACCCGCTTACCAAGGATGTGGTGCTGTCGATGCTCTCCCTCGATTATGACGATACACTGATGGCGGCAGCCGGGCATCAGGCCGAGGAAATCATTGCCGACATCAGAAAAAAGTATAAAGGTAATTTCATCCTCGCAGTGGAAGGCAATCCGCCGCTCAACGAAGACGGCATGTATTGCATTCACGGTGGGCGCCCATTCGTTGAAGTGCTGAAGGAAACTGCCGCCGACGCCAAAGCCATTATTTCCTGGGGATCGTGCGCTTCTTGGGGTTGCGTTCAAGCTGCCAAACCGAATCCTACCCAGGCCACCCCCGTACATAAAGTCATCACCGACAAACCCATTATTAAAGTACCTGGATGCCCGCCTATTGCCGAAGTTATGACGGCAGTGGTCACTTACGTGCTGACCTTTGACCGCATTCCCGAGCTGGACCGTCAGGGACGCCCAAAGATGTTTTACGGACAGCGCATTCACGATAAATGTTATCGCCGCCCGCATTTCGACGCAGGTCAATTTGTCGAGGAATGGGATGATGAGGCCGCCCGCAAGGGGTTCTGTCTGTACAAAATGGGCTGTAAAGGTCCGACCACTTATAACGCCTGCTCCACGGTACGCTGGAACAATGGCGTGTCCTTTCCGATTCAATCCGGTCACGGTTGCATCGGCTGCTCGGAAGACGGCTTCTGGGATAAAGGAGGTTTTTACAACCGCGTTACCGACATCAAGCAATTCGGTATCGAAGCCAATGCCGACAAAATTGGCGGAACAGTGGCTGCCGTTGCCGGTGCCGCCGTCGTGGCACACGCTGCAGTAAGTGCGTTGAGCCGGGCACGCAGCAGCCAGAATGATCAGAGCAAGGGAGGCAAGTAATCATGTCAGCATACGAAACACAGGGCTTCAAGCTCGACAACAGCGGCAAACGCGTGGTGGTTGACCCGGTTTGCCGTATTGAAGGCCATCTACGCGTTGAAGTCAATCTGGATAGCAACAATGTAATCCGCAATGCAGTTTCAACCGGCACCATGTGGCGCGGCCTGGAAGTCATTCTCAAAGGGCGCGATCCGCGCGATGCCTGGGCATTCACCGAACGTATCTGCGGTGTTTGCACCGGCACGCATGCGCTGACTTCGGTACGTGCAGTGGAAGACGCGCTGGCCATCCAGATTCCCGAAAACGCCAATACCATCCGCAACCTGATGCAGTTGAATTTGTATGTGCATGACCATCTGGTGCATTTCTACCACTTGCACGCACTGGATTGGGTGGACGTGGTTTCTGCGTTGAGTGCCGATCCCAAGAAAACTTCGGAGTTGGCACAAAGCATTTCCGACTGGCCGCTGTCTTCGCCCGGCTATTTCCGCGACGTGCAGAACCGCTTGAAGAAATTTGTAGAATCCGGCCAATTGGGTCCGTTCACCAATGGATATTGGGGCAGCCCGGCCTATAAGCTGCCGCCCGAAGCCAACCTTATGGCTGTGACGCATTATCTGGAAGCGCTGGATTTCCAGAAGGAAATCGTCAAGGTGCACACCATTTTCGGCGGCAAGAATCCCCACCCCAATTGGCTGGTGGGGGGCGTGCCGTGCGCGATCAACATCAACGACACCGGCGCGGTGGGTGCGATCAACATGGAACGCCTGAACTATGTCAAGGACATCATTGACCGTTCGCGCGAGTTCGTCGAAAAAGTTTATATCCCCGATTTGCTGGCGATCGCTTCATTCTACAAGGGTTGGCTATACGGTGGTGGTCTGTCGTCCAAGAGCGTGATGTCTTATGGCGACATTCCGGGCAAGGCCAACGATTACACAGCCGCAAACCTGCTGTTTCCGCGCGGCGCGATCATCAATGGAGATCTCAGCAAGGTTAATGAGATCGATCTCAGAAATCCGGATGAAATTCAGGAATTCGTCACCCACTCCTGGTACAAATACCCGGATGAGAGCAAAGGCCTGCATCCATGGGATGGGGTCACCGAGCCTAATTATCATCCCGAAGGAGCTAATTTCAAGGGTACGCGCACCAAGATCGAAAACCTCGACGAAAGCGCCAAATATTCGTGGATCAAGGCACCGCGCTGGAAGGGCAACGCCATGGAAGTCGGTTGCCTGTCACGCATGTTGCTGGGCTATGTGCAACCCAAGCAATTCCCTTTCATCAAGGAAACCATAGACAGTGTGTTGCACAAGCTGGATGTACCCGTTACTGCATTGTTCTCCACCTTGGGAAGAACCGCTGCACGCGGCATCGAGACACTTTATTGCGCGCAATTGCAGACAGAGCAATTCGACAAACTGATGGCTAACCTCAAGGCAGGCGATACCGCAACGGCCAACGTCGAAAAATGGGAGCCTTCAAAATGGCCCAAGGAAGCCAAAGGGGTTGGTTTCACCGAGGCACCGCGCGGCTCGCTGGGGCACTGGGTAAAGATTAAAGACACCAGGATCGAGAATTACCAATGCGTGGTACCGACCACTTGGAACGGCAGCCCGCGTGATCCAAAAGGCCAGATCGGTGCATTCGAGGCTGCGCTGATGGACACACCGTTGGCGAAGGCCGATCAACCGCTGGAAATCTTGCGCACCCTGCATAGTTTCGATCCTTGTCTGGCATGTTCCACCCATGTCATGTCACCCGAAGGGCAGGAACTGAGCAAGGTCACGGTACGCTAACGCGTTCGAAAAGGAGACTGTCATGTCTGTCGAACCACAAGTTATTGATGAGACCGCCGCAGGCAATACGGTGTTTGTATACGAAGGCCCGGTAAGGCTGTGGCACTGGCTAAACGCTTTGAGCATCTTCGTGCTGGCGATAACGGGCTATCTCATCGCCAATCCTTTGCCCAGTGTTGCCGGTGAAGCCAGCGAAAACTTCCTGATGGGGTACATCCGCTTCACTCACTTCACTGCAGCCTATGTCTTTGCCATCGCATTTTTGGTGCGAATCTACTGGGCGCTGGTGGGTAACCATCATGCAAAACAGTTGTTCCTGTTGCCCATCACGGACATGGAATGGTGGGGCGGTATGGTGCAGGAACTGCTCTGGTATATGTTCTTGGTGAAACAGCCAAGAAAATATGTCGGACATAATCCGCTGGCGCATTTGTGCATGTTCTTCGGGATCACAGTGGGCGGTATATTCATGATCGCCACCGGATTCGCCCTGTATGGCGAAGGTGCACAGGAAGGAAGCTGGGCACATACGGTATTTACCAGTTGGGTGATTCCCTTGTTCGGCCAAAGCCAGGACGTGCATACCTGGCATCATATGTTTGCCTGGGCCATCGTCTGGTTCATCATCGTTCACGTTTATGCTGCACTTCGGGAAGACATCATGTCGCGCCAGACCATGGTCAGCGCCATAGTCAGCGGATCGAGAACATTCAGAGATTAAGAAATGATATGCGATACTTCACTGGACGCGGGCAATTGCCCGCGTTTTTTGTTCCCGCCACACTCTTGTTCTATTTCTCCATCAATAGTGTAATAACTTGGTCATCATGAATCCAGTGTAAATTTGTTTTCAAAAGTAAATGCGGGTGGATAAGCGGGCTTATCCGTACTGCCCCACTAATACTTGCACGTTAATAAGTAGTAAGATGCCTGGCACTTAACCTTGCTATTTGAGATACCGTACATGTTTAAAACCAATTTCTCATTAAGCGCTGAACAACTGGCTGGATTATTTACCCAATTAAAATCCCTTGAATCTGCAGGACTCCCCGCTTTTAGCGCTTTTGCGCTATTGATCAAATCAGAGACCAAGCTAAAGAAACCATTGGCGCTGATGCTGCAAAAATTAAAATCAGGACTGTCAATTTCCGAAGCCGGCTTTAGAGCGGGTATTTTTAATGACACTCACAAAACGCTAATTCACGCTGCTGAAGCCAGTGGGAATCTGGAAGAGGTTTATGGACAACTAGCCCATCACTACAGCGGCTTATCCATCCGCATAAGAAAAGTGAAATCGCGCTTGTACTTCCCGGCTTTGACGTTGGTCATTTCACTGTTCGTTCAACCCCTTCCCGCTTTTGTCAGCTCGGAAATAAACGGGATTGATTATTTACAACTTTCTCTTGGGCGATTTCTTGTCATAGGCATGGGCATATTATTGTTGACCCGGTTACCAAATATTTTGTGTAATTTAGGCCTGGAAACAGCATGGCATCATTTGCAGTTGAAAGTTCCTGTTGTTTCCAAATGGATAATCAAGCGCCAGATCAATGAGTTCTTATTTATTCTAGCGATGATGCTGGAAGGTGGATTGGCCTTTTCTGAGACGCTGCCTAAAGCAGTTGCGAGCATTAAAAACAGTTGCTTGAGAGAACAATTTATTCCGGCACTAACAATGCTTGGGCGCGGTGCCAGTGTCACGGACACGCTAATGAAGGTACCGATTATCAATGGCACGATACTTCATGTTGTGAACAGCAGCGAACAAAGCGGTAAACTCGCGAGCGGCATACTGCACTTTACCCAACTCGAAGCAGAAGCTATCCAAATTCAGGATGATGCCCTGGCCGAATGGCTGCCACGGTTAGTTTATGGATTTATCGTTATTTGGTTGGCCTATTCTATTTTGGGCAACCAGCTTGCCCCGGTAGTGCCGAGTAATCTTTAACAGTTTATATTAAGTCGCTTCGGGCAGATTGATGCAACAAATACCCTGCCGCGAACGGCGACCGTTTGCATTAATGGGTAATTACCGCTCATGACTTGCTATCGCCCTTTTGTCCATGTCGCTCTTTATCTAGCAACAAATTTATGGCATTGTGCCTCAATACGCAATCGGTTTAGCCAGAAGGGGTAAGCCTGTTGAAAAACAGTCGTGCAAAATTTGTGATCTATCGCCCGCTACTCAAAAGTTAAGGTTCCAACTCTTTCAAACAACGCAACTTGAACTGAAAGTGAAAAGTAAAATACATCCTCGGTGATACCATGAACATAAAAATTGCCATTCCCAAAGCACCGCTTCCACCTTCGGAGTTGCCTCCCGTTGTTCTGCCGGACGTCACTTTGATTCAGGATCAATATCCCCATATTGCTGGAAAAATCAGGCTATTGTGGGGTTCTGCTGCATTGCATAATTTTCTCAACGATCTCATCTTCGACGGACGGGGTGACCGCGAAGGCTTCCCAACGGCGATTGCTGCCGCTTTACTGCGGGTACACAAGGAAAATGACAAGCTGGTTTCGGACGATCATAAGAATAGCTGGGTCAAGGCGACTTTCTGATCAAGCCTTTCTCTCCGGCTTGACGACAACCCTGCGCCAAGCTAATGCGATACCAATTACTTTCCCGCCAGAGGGTTAGGCGTGGGTTCCGAGATTTTGGTCAAGACATTTCGATCTGAGTGATGAAAGGGCTCTGCCTTTCCCCTGATCATAAGTACTGTATCCTCATCATATGACCAAGTACCGTCAGAATTGATGGTTACCTTGATACGGAATTCGATGGTTTTGAATGCATAGTCAAGAAATGGTGCAGAGCGAATACCAAAGTTTTCTGAGTCATGGGTAGCTACCAACTCAAACTCTTTTGCGTCTGCACTTGCCTTTCCAACAGCCATCACAATCTGGGCACGCGGAATGGTTAGTGTGTGAATCACTGTATTTGTGGCAGGCTCCCATAACCAGTATCCCACCTGATCGTGGTAAGTCTTGACCTGATCCGGTTTCACTACATGAGTGTGGTAACGCAGGCCATAGAACAATTGTGGTCCGTTAGTCTGCGGATCAATCGGCTGAAGTTCAATATGCTCTACAAAAGCTTGCTTCTTTGGCCCCTCAACTTTCGGTTTAACGTCCAAGCCGCGACTGCCTCGCCAAACTCCCGCCATGCTGCGGAGAGGCCCCAGATTTTTCAGCGTATCGACATCCACATTTGAAGGTTCGGTATAGATGTCTTCTGGAAATTGTGTCATGTACGTATTCTCCTGTAGGAAGGGATATTAAATCAAATGGGTTTCCCTCCCAAATTTTATTATCAAGCAATATCACAAAAATACACTTGACGTGTAAAATAATTACACGTATCATTCTCAATGTGTGTGATAATTACACACATATAATGAGTAAACCTGATATATTTATAGGGGCAAAAAAAATGGATTGGGCCAAGCCACGGATTATTTCAGTGGATTCAGAAACCGGGATTTATTGGTACGGTGATCGTGTTATACGGACCGAAGATTTGATTAAACCTTTAAGGACAACATCAATGAACGACAACTATAACAAATCCGAAACCGGAATAAGTACGCGTCCTAATGTTTCATTAATGGATCAAGCCGCAAACGCTGCCATGCAAATCAAGTCGTATTTTGCCGGAATACTGTTGATTGGCGGGATTGCTCTTGTGTTAGCAGCGTGCGGTGGCGGAGGGAGCAGTGTTCTAGCTTTTGTTGGCTCATCACTCCAGGCAACATTGAGCGGTGCCGCTGTAGACGCGCCCATCGCTAATGCTCAAATCACTTTCACCGCCGGAGCGCCGCTGAACGACCTGGGTGCCACAACGATAGGCGCGATTACTGCCAATGCCAGCGGTGTGTTTACTTCAACCGTGACTTTACCCGCCAGTGCTGTGCCGGTGTTTGGCAACGCAGTGGATCCTAATAATACGGCTGTAGTCCTGAGCAGCTACTTGGGCCAATCCATCGCATTGTCGGTAGCTGCGGCATCGGGAGTACTGACCCGTTCCAATTTGCCCAATTTGGATATTACACCCGTAACGACAGCAGCTCTGGCAGTCTATGCCCAGGTTAACGGCAACAGCTACGCCAACCTGACACCGGCAACTTATGCAGCAAACTTGCAACAGTACAACGGAGACATTCTGGCTATCGCAGCCGCTATCAAGGCCGTGGGTGATAATCTATGTACTCCCGGAATCACTGTAGGTTCGACAACCAATCTTGCTGCAACAATCGCAGCCAACTCAAGCCTGGCAAGCGGAAACTCAACGACGCTGGCGACAGCAGCAGCAACGTTGGGAGGAAATTGTGCCACTGTCCTGGCTACCCTTCCCCAGCAAATTTCTGCGGATCCTGTATTCAGCCCCGGGTTGTATGTTGGTGATGTAATTGATGAAGGAGTGTCAAGTGTCCCGGCTGTAACGACAGGTGTATCAAGCATTCCCGTGACATATACCCTGCAAGGCGTCATTGCTGAAAGCGGCATGACCAACGCCAATCCCCCCGTCGCGGCAAGTTCCGTCGCGGCCAGCGTGTTTACCGATACTGCAGTGACTATTGACACAAGTGGAAACATTACATCCTCTGACGGTTATGCAAGTGGCGCACTGGTGGGCAATCTCATTACCTTGACTGTCACAAATGGTTCGCAGCAATACAGCTTGCGAGGCAAGATCGGTGTTATTCAATCAGCTCTGGTTTCTGGTGGATCGGCTTACTCCATTCAAAGCGGAGGAACCAGCACATCGACCAATGTGTTGACCAACTTCACCGCAGTGCTTGTGCCAGCCGGTGTCACTCCGGTATGGAATGGCATTGCAGCGCCGGCAACAGCAAGTACAACTTGTGCGGCAGGCGCCTTCCCAATCCGGCTGGAAGCCTATGGCTCAGGACTTAGAGGAGGAAATGTCGGAGAATGTATCGTGCCAAGTGCAACAGGCTGGACCATGAGCGCCTCAACGTTACCGGCTTCTTACATTGGCGACGATATCGTTTCGTCCACCCCTCCCAGTCTGACCGCGCCAACATGGAGTGAAGTGTCGTCATCACCGTTCATTCTCAGCGCGACCGCAAGTTTTACCAGTAGTGGAAACGCCAAAACTATTGCAACCACAACAACCGGTACGATGTATTATGTCATGGGTACAAAATCTGTCGTGTTTGTAAGCAGTGCCGGGAATGACAGCCTGTTGAATATGAATTGCAATGCCCTGACGCAGCTTGCAGAATCAGTCCAAACCGTTACCACAACTATCCCTGCTGCATCGGGTGTTCCGGGGAATGGTGACAACAATGTCAATACTGCAGCCTCCGGTGCAGGCGGCAACATTGATAACAATGGCAATCAAATGAATAGATATTTCCACTGATCTACACTTGGTGCAGCCAGGTGGAATGACACAGCTACTTCTTGATAAATAAATTGGAGATATAAAATGAAAAAAAGCATCATGAATTTTAGTAGCCGTGTATTGATGTTGAGTATGTTGAGCCTGAGTCTGTGGACACCGAACGCGCAGGCAGGCATGATCAGCAGTGAGCAAGTGATTTCCAGTCAGGCTCCGAATCTTGACCGTGAACAATTGCGAAAAGTGTTTGATCGCCAGGATGTGCGTCAACAGTTACAGGCAAGGGGAGTAGATGCTGATGCGGCCCGTGCCAGAGTGGATGCGTTGACCGATGATGAAGTCGCCACTATCAACAGCAAGCTCGATAGCCTGCCCGCAGGAGGAGATATAGTTGGTGCGGCGGTATTTATATTTATCGTACTGCTGATCACCGATATTCTGGGTTTCACTAAAGTATTCTCTTTTACCAAGTCCATTCGCCATTAATTGTAGCTGTATGATCTTTTGGAAAAATGCCCGCCGGACTGTAGGCATTTTTTTACTGGTACTTCTTGCAGCATGCACTACCCCGCAAACAATGGCGCTGCGCAATGCCCCGCCGGAGCGGATCCCGGTACGCACGGAGCTGGATCAAGTGGTGTTCTATCCACAGGAAGAACATCAGTGCGGACCGGCATCGTTGGCTATGTCACTCCAGTATGCCGGGCAGAACATAGAGCCGGCCCGGCTGAAATCTTTTTTATATCTCCCTGAAAAACGAGGCAGCCTGCAGGCAGAAATGCTGTCCGCAACACGCCGTTATGGAAAACTGGCGTATGTGCTTAAACCCAAATTGGAGGATGTATTAACTGAAGTTGCTGCAGGCAACCCCGTGCTGGTGTTACTGAACCTGGGACTGGGCTGGTACCCGGTGTGGCATTACGCTGTCGTGGTCGGATACGATGTCCGCAGTGAGGAAATGATTCTCCGCTCCGGTACAGACCGCCGGCAGGTCATGCCTTTTATTACTTTTGAGAACACTTGGGCGCGCAGTGCGCATTGGGCCATCGTTGTCCTGCGACCGGACCGGATACCCCAGACAGCGGACGCAGATGGATATATCCAGAGCGCGATTGCGCTGGAACACACCAGTCCTGCAACTGACCTGTGGCCTGCTTACAATACCGCCATGTTGCGTTGGCCTGATAGCCTGGTGACGAAAATGACCGCAGGGAATTTTGCCTACAAACGCGGCCTGCTTAATCAGGCGCAAGCAATTTTTCTGGAGGCAACAAAAGAACATCCTGACTCGGTTGCCGCCTTTAACAATCTGGCGCAAACACTAAGCGATCTCGGCAGCTATGAAACTGCGTTGCGTGCCGCACACTATGCAGTAGACATGGGAGGGCCTCTGAACGCACAGGCACGCAACACCTTGGCTGAAATTGAACAGCACATTGTCGATGTCAGAAAATAACTTTAGTAATATACGAAAATTCCTGATATCGACCTGCATACGTTGGACACAACCAGGTTTGAATTTTGTTTTAACGCTTTATCCGTAGCATCAAGAGGTGACTCGGCAATGATATCCTGATTAAAATCAAAATATTTTCCCCCCTCATAGATGAAACCCCATACAGTAAATGCAAGCATGATTCCCTCCCACTCGAATTGTTAACACAGGCGGTTAATATTAAATAAATTCCAGTGGTCGGGATTGGCCGGACATACCCCTAAATCCCCTTCAATTTGTTTCAATAACACAACGCCGAATGGCGACCTGCAGACTTGCCATGATGGTTCCGGCAAAGATTGATGCTCGTTTAGCGAGGAGAAGTAATCGGGGAAAATGTTATACGGCAGAAGAAAAATATGGATGCGGATAATCCAGTCTCATTCAAACTCCAAAAGCCGGATTCGGCATCATCCGAAGCGAACTGGAAATAATCCCGGCAAGAAGCATTTTTTCGTTCTGAGCCTGAGATTCATCCTGCTTCAGTTTACAGCAAACCAGCGTGGCAATAACTTTCTGAATTTTT
>CAIQPV010000049.1 GCA_903873725.1 uncultured Nitrosomonadales bacterium | reverse complement strand
ATCGCGTGTGCCGACCTTGCCGATATCATGCATCGGTGCGGCCTGCAGCAATAATTCCTGCTGCTCGACCGACAACCCGAGGTTGCGCGCGATGTGCTTTGAATAATGCGCCATGCGTTCAATATGTGCACCGGTTTCCGGGTCGCGGTATTCCGCTGCCCTGGCCAGGCAGAAGATGGTCTCGCGCTCCTGCTCAACAATCTGTTGCGTCTTTTTGCGCACTTCTTCTTCCAGGTACTTGTGGCTGCGGCGCAACGCCAGCATGATCTTCGCCCGCGCGACGAATTCAATCTTGTCAACCGGCTTGTTCAGAAAGTCGGTTACACCGATTTCCAGGGCTTCGTAACGCGTCTCCGGTTTATGGTCTGCCGTCACCATCAGCACGGGTATATCCGGATAGCGCGCGCGGAACTTCTGCGTCAGTTCCGTACCGCTCAACTCCGGCATCATGTAATCCACCACCACCAGGTCAGGTTCATTGTTCAGGCACCAGTCCAGTGCAGTCACTGGATCGGTGAAGCAGATCGATTCGCAATCCGGCAACTTGCGCACCAGATGCTGGAGCAGCGTCAGGTTAATTTGCGCGTCATCAATAATCACAACCTTCATGGTATTTTCCCTATTCCGCAGATTCAGGTTTTTCCGGTTTCCCCGGAACGGCTTCAAGCATCATGAAACCTTCGATTAACATGACGAGCAACAGTTGGTTAATGGACATCCGGGTAAAGTCGGTCGGGTCAGGCAGTAATATTCCGCATATTCAAGCGGGTGACTTTGGAATTATAACCCCATATATCCCGATTTTGATAATCTGTCCACAATCGAAAAAAACGACATAATAGTCCGCCCGCGCGGGATATTTAACCAGCCGGTTTCCGCTCCGGCAGGTACCG
Source organism: uncultured Nitrosomonadales bacterium (assembly GCA_903873725.1). Classification (GTDB taxonomy): domain Bacteria; phylum Pseudomonadota; class Gammaproteobacteria; order Burkholderiales; family Gallionellaceae; genus CAIQPV01. The sequence continues at coordinate 4,824 of CAIQPV010000049.1, read as the reverse complement.
GAAATTGTTATACCAATAAGGAATATCAGATAATGCACCCAATCTGTCCTGCCACCCACGAAGACATTCCCCGGCTTTGCGCCCTGCTTGCCGTCCTGTTCACGCAGGAGGCAGATTTCAGGCCGGACGCGGAAAAACAATCCGCCGCGCTGTGCGGGATCATCGAGCACCCTGAAACAGGGCGCATCCTGGTGCTGCGCGAAGGCGGCGACATCATCGGCATGGTCAACCTGTTGTTTACCATCAGCACCGCCTGCGGTGGCAAGGTTGCCATACTGGAAGATATGATTGTCCATCCCGCGCGGCGCGGCGACGGTTTTGGCAGCAAACTCCTGCAAGCCGCGCTTGAACTTGCGCGGCACGAAGGATGCCTGCGCATTACTCTGCTCACCGACCGCTCCAATGATCCGGCAATTCGTTTCTATCGGCGGCACGGGTTTGGAATGTCCGGGATGATTCCGCTAAGATTGTCACTGGACTGAATTTCAGAAATAAGGCCGTTGTGGTGTAAGACCGTTGTGGTTGACTTTCCATGACGCAAGGGAATATCTTGCAAATGTCGGTAACCTCGGCATATTTTTTATAAAGCCTCATTATAAGGATAGCATCATGAAAATCAGCGCGCGTAATGTATTTCAGGGCAAAATCACAGAAGTCAAACCCGGTAGTGTGAATAGTGAAGTCGACGTAACACTGGGCGGCGACGACAAGATTGTTGCCATCGTTACCAATGGCAGTGTACAAAAACTTGGGCTGGCTACCGGCAAGGCTGTAACCGTTCTGATTAAAGCATCCTCAGTTCTGGTAATGACAGACGGTAGCGGCATTACGCTCAGCACCCGAAATATTCTGGCAGGGAAAGTGAGCAAGCTGAGCAACGGTCCGATAAGTTCCGAAGTTGCCATTGCGTTACCCAGCGGTTCAACGGTGTATGCCACCATCACCCACGATGCGTTTACCGAACTTGGCCTCAAGGAAGGCACCGACGCCAGTGCAGTATTTAAAGCCTCGTCGGTAATTCTGGGAGTGGCAGCCTAACTTCTGTTAGGCGGGCTACCCTGGCTATTGCATCCGGTAGCTCTCATGGCATGCGACGCATTGCTGCGCAATTCTGGCGAGCGCAATCGCAGCGGCCGCGACGTTCCTGCTGTCCTTGTCCGCCTCGCGGGCTTTGACAGCAAACTCATTGGCGGACCTGTGCATGTTTTGTCCAAGTTCTCGCATGCCTTCAGGCATCAGCAGCGACATTTGGTGATCGAGATGGGAAGTTTCCGACATCGGCATCGTCTTCATATCCATTTTCATACTATCAACTCTACACCCGGCCGCACCGGACGAGTCCATCCCCAGACGCGAGTCTGCGATCCCGGCGGCTAAATCATATTTTGCGTTGGCAAACGCATCCATGATTTCGGCCAGTGCCTGCAAATGTTTGCGCATATTTGCCAGCGCATAAACCCTGACATCGGGCGGGTAGTTCAATAGTTGGCGACTGTCGTTGCCAATTACGCTCATGTGCTGCTGGTGATTGGTGAACTCATCGGCATAAGCGGGAAGGAAACTGATCATGCCAAATACTATGCAGAAAAGAATTTTCATACGGTCTCCGTAAATTCTATAGACATCGTTTTCAAATGACTGTTACAACGGTCGAGCCTGTCGGAAAAGCTTTTGAGCTTTATCCATTGTCCATGGCGCAGCCGCCACGAGAAAACACGCTCGTAATATACATCAAACAGGATAGGGAATTCGTCTATGTCGAAACACTCTTCCTGCAATACGAATGAATGGCATTCAAAACATTTGGCCCCGCTGGAATCGAATCCTATGATCCTGACTGCTCTGGCCGATGGTTCCGTGTGGCGTTCAAAAGCAACCGGAGTGACGACCCGATACCGATATTCGCCGGGCAACTGTTCATCCCAGAAATCGTTCATGTTCCTTCCTTTCATTAAAAGTTGCTCCTACTGAGTAAATAATCAACACGCCACCAGCTACGCGTAGCTCGCGGGCGCAATAACCAACGGACATTGCGCCGCATGTGAACACCAAAACACCCGGTGCAATGCGCTTCGCTTATTGACACCCTACAGAATTTGCACGGATGATCCCGGTCTGGCGTTCGTCCGGTTATTCGGTGGAGCTGGCTTTACTGTCGCTGCCGGATGTGAAAATGGCGATAGAGCGTGTAGCGATGCGCGTCAAACAAGGCGGACATAATGTTCCAGAGGATGTTATCCGTCGCTGCTTCGCGCACGGCATCGCTAATTTCGAACGCTACAAGGTGCTGGTGGATAGTTGGCAACTGTACGATAATTCCGGCATACCCGCTGTTCTGATTGAGGAAGGGCAGAATAAATGAAAGCACCTGTTTCGCACCTGAAGAACTCCAGTCTGAAAAATGCCCCGCAAGCCTTGTTGCGTGCGGCGGAAAAGGCTCGCCAACTGGCCGAACAAACCGGAACGCCATTCGTTACGCGCAAATCTTCCGCAACTCTTGCCAAGGCGGGCAAGCCAGAATAGCGCACCGTTCGCTTGAGCTTGTCGAAGAACTATATGGTTCGACAGGCTCACGGACAGATTTATTTCTTATAGTTCCGGACACCACCATGGAAATGAAGAAGATCAATTCGGGCAAGTTGCGCGCCATTGGCTACGATGCGCGCGCCCGGCTGCTGCAAGTCCAGCTCGACAACGGCAGCACGTTGCATTACAGCGGCGTGGGCGAGGATATCTGGCACCGTCTCAGCAGCTCGGGCGCGGCATGGAGCTTCTATCGCGACAATATCGAGGAGGAGTTCACCGCTACGCGCGTTTCCGGCAGCGCCCCCGCAGGCAAAAATCCGCTCGACGATTTGTTCGGGAAACCCTGAGGAACCGGAGACTTTGGGTGCGTGGCTGGTGGTTCGACAAGCTCACCACGAACGGTTAAGTGAGATTTGAACGGCACCGCATTGGAGCCGGCATAGCAATAGTTTCCGTTGTGACAAATGATTCGCTTGCCTATCTTGCCCCTCCTGCTAGAATGATCGTATTCGATCTTTATTCGGTGACCTGTCATGCAAGAGCAAATCATTAGCCTGACCGATTTCAAAACTTCCGCGAGCCGTTTGTTGCAGGAGACACGCGGCGGGGCGAACATTATCCTGACGCAGAACGGTTCGGCGAGTGCGGTAGTGCAGGACTATGCAACCTACCGCTCCCAACAGGATGCCTTTTTGATGTTGAAGCTGATGGTTCAGGGCGAGGCCGATGCACAAAAGAACCGCCTCACCGCACAGGGGAAGGTATTTGATTCCCTGCGCGCGTCTCTGTTGAAGCAGAAAAAACAGCATGACTGAAACCAGGTCCTACAAGGTGTTGTGGACACACACGGCACAGCAGGATTTGACCGAGATAATCGATTACATCGCTCAGGACAGTGTCGATGATGCGCTGGCAATCTTGCACAAGCTGGAAACCAAGGCCGCACTCTTGGTTACCTTGCCTAATCGCGGTCGCGTCGTGCCGGAGCTGTTGCATACCGGCGTCTCCCAATACAGGGAGCTGATCAGCGCGCCTTGGCGCATCGTTTACCGGGTTGAAAATCGGCAAGTCCTGATCATGGCAGTGCTGGATAGTCGGCGTGATTTGCAGACGGTATTACTCAATCGATTGGCGCGATAAACGATGGCAAACCTCGACACTCTGGAAACCCTGCAACCCTCCCCCGTCTGGTCGCATTTCGCCTCACTGTGTGCGATACCGCGCTCTTCGCTGCATGAGGCCACCCTGCGCGAGCATTTGATCGCTTGGGCGCAGGCGCGCGGCATCGCTGCCAGCGTCGATGGCGCAGGTAATCTGATCCTGAAAAAGCCCGCGAGCCCAAGCTGCGAGGCAATGCCCGGTGTAATCCTGCAAGGCCATCTCGACATGGTGTGTCAGGCCAATGCCGGAACTGTGCATGACTTCATGCACGACCCGATCCGCACAGTGATACGCGATGGCTGGGCCATCGCTGAGGACACCACGCTGGGCGCGGACAACGGCATCGGCGTGGCACTCGCACTGGCCGCGCTGGAAGAACCGGGTTTGCTTCATCCGCCGCTGGAGGTGCTGCTCACCGTCAACGAGGAATCCGGCATGGACGGTGCCCGCGGTCTGGCACCCGGTACGTTGCAAGGCAAGACGCTGATCAATCTGGATACCGAGGAGTGGGGACATTTCTATCTGGGCTGCGCGGGTGGCGTGGATGTGGAGGTGCGCCACAATTGCGCGCAGGAGCATGTGCATGCGGACTATGTGCTGCTGCGCTTCGATGTCTCCGGGCTGCGCGGCGGCCACTCCGGCATCGACATTCATCTCGGACGGGGCAATGCGATCAAACTGCTGGCCGAGGCATTGCGCGATCTGTCCGTGCATACCGATATACGCCTGATCGAGATGAAGGGTGGCACGGCGCGCAATGCGATCCCGCGTGAAGCCTACGCCGTATGCGCGCTGCCTGTTGCCGCAGCTGCGGGAATTGACGAGTGGGTACAGCATCGGCATCAGGCATGGCAGGCGCGATTTGCACAAATCGATACCAATGTTGCATTCACTGTTCAACCTCTTACTCATGTAATGGGGAATGGTTCGACAAGCTCACCACGAACGGACTCTTATGTAGCCATCTCCAATGCAGAACGCGACCATTTGCTCGCTTTCCTCGATATCGCCGTGAATGGTGTCTCGCGAATCAGCGATGATTTCCCCGGCGTGACAGACACCTCAAGTAATCTCGGCGTCCTCGTGCTGGAGAACGGTGCGTTCAAAGCCACCTTCAAGGTGCGTTCGCTGCATGAT
>CAIQPV010000048.1 GCA_903873725.1 uncultured Nitrosomonadales bacterium | reverse complement strand
GGAACCGATCATGAAACTACCGTGATTGACAATGCGGACGGCGATGAGCCGGGTACGTATGACAAGGTCAACGAAGGTGCAACCTCATTGAAGACGCCGAAAGGCGAAACTGAAGTATCCCCCGGGAAGTTTGCCTTTGCTTCGAAGGGCGGGGCTGTAGCACCGGTTATCTTGACGAAACAACCCAGTTTTTGGGCGAAGCGCAAACTGAAAATTGAAAACCGTATCCAGAAGCGAAAAGAGTTCCTTCGTGATCATATGGAAGAAAGAAGAAATAAGCGCATAGAGGCCAAACATAATGAGGCAGAGCGCAAGGAAATCAAGCGCAAGCAGACTGTTCGTAAAGCTGAGGCCAAGAGAAACGATGAAAAGCGCAACAAAAAGAAAAGGCACGATTAATTCAAATTGAAGAATGATCACTGTTTTTTTGGGCGTCGTCCAGAATTTCTCCGTTGTTCCAACAATATTTTGTATTCTGCAAGCAACACAATTTCATCTTCCGTCGGTTTGAGAATTTTCCCCATTTCAGCGATTTTCATTTCAAGATACGAGACTGATGGGATTCGGGTTTTTCTTGTCTGTTTCATATCAGCAATACCATTTGCGCAATAAGTCTTTATATTACAGGATATGGCGGATGGCTGTAAAACATACAGAGATTGACCAATTAAAGCCTGAGTAGCGTGATCAGGTTTAAACCCCCAATTTTGTCAGACAGGATGGATTTGTGAGACTATTTAGCAACTCGATTTTACGCTTTCTCCACACCCCTCCATTCAAGGGGGATAAATCAATCAGGATCAACAAAAAATGACGCAAGAAATTAGTACGGAAGTTCTGCTGGAAAAATACGCGGAAGCAGATGAAAAAACGGTACAAGATGTACGTCGCCGGGTGGCGCGCGGATTGGCGCAAGCCGAGAAGACTGAACAACGGGAACATTGGGAAGAAACTTTTTTCCTGGCACAGGAAAATGGCTTTGTGCCGGCGGGACGCATCAATTCTGCCGCCGGCTTGACCATACAGGCGACGCTGATCAATTGTTTCGTGCAACCGGTGGGCGATGCCATTTCCGGCACCAGCGACGGACGACCGGGTATCTACGATGCCTTGCAACAGGCCGCAGAAACCATGCGGCGCGGTGGCGGGGTCGGCTACGACTTTTCCTCCATCCGCCCGGAGGGCGCGCATGTCAAAGGCACCAACTCGCGCGCCAGCGGCCCGATCTCCTACATGCGTGTTTTCGATCGTTCCTGCGAAACCGTCGAGTCCGCCGGTGCACGGCGTGGCGCACAGATGGGCGTGCTGCGTTGCGATCATCCGGACATAGAAAAGTTCATCAGTGCCAAGGATAAAGGCGATCTGCGCAATTTCAACATTTCCGTCGGTGTGACCGATGTCTTGATGCAGGCGGTGGAGAACGATCAGGAGTTTGAACTGTTGCATGCTGCCGAACCGTCTGCTACCCTCAAAGAACAAGGCGCTACCCGCCGTGCAGACGGCAAGTGGATATACCGCAAAGTGCGTGCCGCCGACCTTTGGAAACAGATCATCGCGAGCACCTACGATCACGCCGAGCCGGGCGTGTTATTCATTGACCTGATGAACCGCGATAACAACCTGTCTTATTGCGAAGTGATTGAGGCTACCAATCCATGCGCCGAGCAACCCCTTCCCCCATACGGCTGTTGTTGTCTAGGTTCCATCGACCTGACACGTATGGTAAAAAATCCATTCTCCGCGCATGCCGGTTTCGACTACGAACCTTTCAAGCATCTGGTTCGTGTCGCGGTGCGCATGTTGGACAATGTGCTGGATGTGACCGCCTGGCCGCTGCCGGCGCAACAACAGGAAGCGCGCAACAAGCGACGCATCGGGCTGGGATTCACCGGGCTGGGCGATGCGCTGGTGATGTTGGGCTTGCGTTATGAGACGGATCAGGCACGCACCTTTGCTGCCGACATTACCCGCATCATGCGCGATGAAGCGTATCTCGCTTCGGTGGACCTGTCCATCGAACGCGGCGCGTTCCCGCTGCTGGATACGGATCAATATCTGGCCGAACCGCGCTTTGCCTCCCGCCTGCCGGACGAACTCAAGAATAAAATACGTCAGCACGGCATCCGCAACAGCCACCTGCTGTCCATTGCACCTACCGGTACAATCTCGCTGGCCTTTGCCGATAATGCCTCCAACGGCATCGAACCGGCCTTTTCATGGTTTTATACACGCAAGAAACGCATGCCGGATGGATCAACCAAGGATTACTCGGTTGAAGACCACGCTTGGCGCTTGTTCAAGGAATCGGGCGGCGACGTTAATAACCTGCCGCCCGCATTTGTTTCCGCGCTGGAGATCAGTGCCATCGACCACATGAAGATGGTGGCCGCAGTTGCGCCGTTTATTGATACTTCGATCAGCAAGACAGTCAATGTGCCCGCCGACTATCCGTATGAGGATTTCAAACACCTTTATACCGAAGCGTGGAAAGCCGGATTAAAAGGTTTGGCAACCTATCGCCCGAACAGCGTATTGGGTTCGGTTTTGTCGGTCACGCCTGAGCCCAAGAGCGAGCAACCGCAGGACTTCGTATTCGACCAGGACAGGCGCATCGTGCTGGAGGCTGCGCCTACACCTGCGCTCGCCTCTTTGCGCTGGCCTGGTCGTCCTGCGCTTGCCGCAGGAAGCGAAGGCTGGGTATCGCAAGTAGTAAAACACCCGCTCGGCAGTTTTGTGGCATTCGTGTCGCACACTGCCAATGGGCGCAACCATCCGTTCGAAGTCTGGGTGAACGGCTCGGAACAACCGCGCGGCCTGGGCGCGTTGGCCAAGTCGCTCTCGATGGACATGCGGACTCGCGATCCGGTGTGGGTGCGCATGAAGCTGGAAATGCTGATGAAGACCGCGGGTGATGATACCTTTGACATGCCCATGCCGCCCAATGGCGAAGTGATGCGTATGCCCAGTCTGGTGGCCGCATTCGCGTATCTGTTGAAATATCGTATCGAACAACTGGGTGCGCTGGAAATAAGCGATGGTGTGACCACGCCGATGATGGACGCGTTGTTTGCCCGGAAAGAACCCAAAACCGGCACCGACGGCACCATGAGCTGGACGGTTGATATCTCCAACGCGGGCAGCGGCGATGATTTCGTGCTGGGTCTGAAAGAACTGGTGCTACCCGACGGCCAACGCCGCCCTTATTCGATGTGGCTGTCCGGTGTTTATCCGCGCGCCCTCGACGGACTGTGCAAAGTGTTGAGTCTGGATATGCGCGTCATTGATCCGGCATGGATCGGCATGAAGTTGCGCAAGCTACTCAACTTTGGCGAACCGCTGGGTGACTTCATGGCGCGTGTGCCGGGCGGCGCCAAGATGGAAAGCTATCCCTCGACCGTCTCCTATGTCGCCAAGCTTATTATCCACCGCTACGCCATGCTCGGCATCCTTGATGAACACGGCTATCCCGTACAGCAAATGGGCGTGCTGGAAATCCCCGAAGGACAAATCAAACCCACCGGCATAAAACCGCTGATCGGCAAAGTGTGCAAGGAATGCGGCAACGCCACGCTAATCAGGAAAGACGGTTGCGAGTTTTGTACCAGTTGTGGTGCGGTTGGGGCGTGCGGGTAGCAGTTGTGGGTATGTCAGGATAAATTTATTGTTCTGCAAATTCCAGCGCGACATTCAGTGCCTCCATGAACTCGTTGACCATGATAGGCTTGGTTATATAGCGGAAGAATCCAGCCTCCATACCTTTCTTGATATCGCGTGGCATGGCATTGGCTGTGAGTGCAAGCACAGGAATATGGGCCGTGGTCGGGTCTGATTTCAAGATTTCAAGGGCTTCGTAACCGTTCATGCCGGACATATTGATATCCATCAGGATAATATCCGGCTGGAGGGTGCGTGCTATCTTGATGCCGCTATAACCGTCCTTGGCACTCAGCATGCGCATGTCCGGATGACGGGCGATAATTTGTTTTACCAGATTCAGGTTGGCCGGGTTGTCCTCAACGTAGAGCAGGGTGTGTACCCGCGCCTTGCTGGGCGCATGAGGTTTGATCAATGCCGCTGCGTTGACTTCTTCCTCGGAAAGGCGCGGTTCATCAACCGAGAGCAGTTCGAACCAGAATACACTTCCTACCCCGAGCGTGCTTTCCACGCCAATAACGCCACCCATCAACTCGACCAACCGTTTGGCCAATACGAGGCCGATACCCGTTCCTTCCTCGCCGCCTGTTTCCTGTCCGAGGCGATTAAATGCCTGGAATAGTTGGGTCAAGTGTTGCGGAGAAAGTCCCGTGCCGGTGTCCCTGATGCTGACGCGAATACTTCCGGTCGTAATCTCTGAACAGGTAACTTCGACTGTACCCTGTTTGATATTATATTTTATTGCGTTGGAAAGCAGGTTGATAAGAACCTGCTTCACGCGAGTCCGGTCGGCACGAATATAATTGGGTTTGTCGAGCAAAGGAAAAGCCACCGTGATGCCGCGCTGTTGTGCCTGAGGTCCGAACATTTTCTGGCATTCGAGCAAAACTTCTGCCAGCGACACCGGTTCCTGAGACATTGTCGCATGACCGGACTCGATTTTTGTAAGATCAAGCACTTCGTTGATCAATGTCAATAGATGCCATCCCGACTGAAGAATCTCTGTCAAACCTTCTTTCTGGACGGGAGTTGGGGGCGGGGAATCGGACTCCAATAGTTGGGCAAACCCAAGGATGGCATTGAGCGGGGTGCGCAGTTCATGGCTCATGCTGGAAAGAAATTCGGATTTGGCAAGGTTGGCTTGTTCTGCCACCGCTGTGGCGCTTTTAAGTTCGACATTTTTTTCCTGTAACACCCGGTCAAGGCGATTACGTTCGGTGACATCGCGTGCGGCGGCAAACACGCCCTGCAGCAAGCCGTCGCGGTCATAGAAATTGCTCGCGTTGTAAGATACCACCGTTTCCCGACCGTCCCTGGCGCGAGCGGTGAGTTCGTAGTCGGTGACCTTCTTTTCGCTCAGCACTCGCTTGATTCCTGCCTCGGCACGTTCGGGATCGGTGAAGTATTTTTTGAAGGGGGTGCCGATCAATTCATCGCGCGGACACGCGGTGAGCGACACCATCTGTTGATTTACGTCGGTAATGATGCCGGACGGATCGGTAGTCATTAGCGCGTCAATATTCGATTCGATGAGGGAACGGGTGTAGAACTGCTGGTCGTGCAGAACCCGCTGTGCCGCATATTCTCCGGTGACATCACGGAACACCAGTACGGCACCCAGTACTTTGCCGTCGCGGCTGCGGATCGGTGCGCAACTATCGGCGATATCACACTCGCTGCTATCACGTGAAATCAGAACGGTGTGGTTGGCCAGACCATGTATTGTGCCGCGTGCCAGCGTTTCTTTTACCGGAATAGTGGCGGGTAGCCGGGTGTCTTTGTTGATGATATGAAAAATCTCATCGATCGGGCGGCCTATGGCTTCCTCTACTTTCCAACCGGTAAGCTGAGCGGCAAGTGGATTAAGAAGTGTCGCACGCCCTTCAGAATCGGTGGCTATTACCGCGTCGCCGATTGAGTTAAGCGTGACTGCAAGCTTTTCCTCGCTGACCTGCAAAGTCATATTTGCATGTTGCAATAGCTTGTTTGATTCTTCCTGAATCTCAAGCAAATGCTTTGTTTCGAGCAGAGCCGCATTCTTGAGCTGCTGCTGAGTACCCCGATAGATAAAATAAGCGAGGGCAAAAGCAAAAAGAAGTGTAATCAGGCTGGCGGCAACGATGAAAGCGAACATACTCCGCATATTTGATTCAAATTTTTCATCGTCCTGCTTCCGCTGCGCTTCCTCCACCTGGACGAAACCATTCATTTCGGTACGAATGGAATCCATCAACTGCTTGCCCACACCGCTTGATACAACAGCCAATGCTTCAACCGTGCGATGGTTACGGCGTAACTCAATAGTGCGCAAGAGCTCGGCCATTTTGGCATCTATCAACCGGGATATTGCGTCCAAGTGTTGACGGGCAGCACTGATCAACGTTGTTTTACGCAATTGATCAAGATGGCCATTGATGCCATCACGTACCACGAAATAGGGTTCCAGGAACGCCTCATCGCCTGTCAACATAAAGCCGCGCTGACCGGTCTCTGCATCTTTCAACGACGATAGCAAATCGTCTGCGCTGGATAGGATTAAAAGTGTATTCGCCCGAGTCTCGGAAGATTCATGGATGGATCGGAATGAGATGAACAATGCCGCGACCAGAGCAACCAGAATTGCTGTGCCAGTCAGCGAAGCAAGAATTTTATAAATGCTTTTCAAGGGTGCCTTAACCACAGCTATACCAGTGCTTGGATTAGTCATTACAATTGAAGGATTACGAATTATTTTTGGCATGGCATTTCTTCATAGAAATCGTTAACTGATCGATGAGAAGGATCGCACTGACGCAAGCGCTAACAACCACTTTCAGTATTGACCCACAGCTTGACATCATGGAGGTTAAGATCGTGCTATTCGGTGCGCTATCGCACACACCGTGAAGATTTCAAGCAGATTGTGAAGAAATGTCAGCAGTTCTATGCCTTGAAGAAACACAAGCAGGGACGATTAAAGTAGTTGGGATCAGGTCGGTGCCGTTTCATAGATGTGCCCAACCAAGTCTTTGAGCTTGTGACTGGGGTGAAACGTCACCACACGCCGCGCCGTGATCGGTATATCCTCGCCGGTCTTCGGATTGCATCCAGGACGTGGAGCTTTATCGCGCAACTGGAAGTTACCGGACGGATAACTTAACGTTTTCATTCCGTTCGAGCTGAGTGCTGGCTTCCTCAAAATACGATTTCAAAGGTGATAACGTTTGGTATATTATGCTGATTGCATTACTGGCCTGCCGCGTTGTTTGATGTGTTCAGATTTAGATGGCATGAGTATCGGGAGTGATTATGGAACTAGCCTACGCAAGCATTGAGTTAGAAGCCTTTTTAACAAGCGTGGCATGTTGATTAATTGGCATTTGTAGTAACCACTTTTGATGTAACCCACAATTCTCAGATGAATATGCCAGCCACATACCGCGTATTGCTGGTTGAAGATGAACCGGGTGATGCCAACCTGGCACGTCAGGCATTACGCGCGAGCACGGAGACCCGGTTCAATGTCGTTTGGGTGACTACGCTGGCCGAAACGATACGCTCCCTGCGTCAAGACAAGTTTGATGTCCTGTTGCTGGATTTGTCGCTTCCGGATTCCTCCGGATTTGAAACCGTTCATGCGGTTCGCCTCGAAGCAGGTGATCTGCCGCTGATCGTGCTGACGGGGCATGATGATACTGATTTCGCCCTGCAGGTTCTCGAAGCGGGCGCGCAGGATTATTTGATCAAGGGATATTTTGATACCGAAGTGCTGGTTCGGGCCATCCGTTACTCGATTGAGCGCAAACTATTATCCGTCAACCTGCAGCAAAGCCACGACCTGCTGAACAAGCTTTCCGATCAGGTTCCCGGTCTGATTTTCCAGTTCAAACTTGAACCGGATGGCCGTATGAGTTTCCCCTTTGCCAGCAAAGCGTTGTTCGACCTTTACGGCGTGACGCCGGAGCAGGTCCGCGAGGATGCGACGGGCGTGTTCGCTTTTCAGCATCCTGAAGATGCGGCAGGCGTTGCCGCCTCCATACAAGAGTCGGCACGAACATTGCGACCGTGGCATCACGAATACCGCATCGTGCTGCCCAGGCAAGGGGTGTGCTGGCGCATGGGCGACGCAAGACCGGAAAAGCAGGAAGACGGCAGTATCCTGTGGCATGGATTTATCACCGATATTACCGAAAGCAAGCGGGTCGAAACACGCTTGAACCTTGCGGCGCGTGTGTTCGATACGACGGGCGAGGGAATTCTGGTGACTGATGTCGAAGGGAACATCATCGCCGTCAATCCTGCTTTTTCGCATATCACAGGATACAGCGAAGCCGAGGTGATCGGGAAAAATCCCCGCATTCTCAAATCGAATCGGCATGACCATGCTTTCTATCGCGATTTCTGGTTGTCCCTCACCAGCAAGGGCGAGTGGGTTGGCGAGATATGGAACAAACGCAAGAGCGGTGAAGAGTATGCGCTATGGCAATCAATCAGTACGATTAAAGACGGGGCCGGCAAGACAATCAGCTACGTCGCAGTATTTTCCGACATGAGCGAGATCAAGCGCGCGCATGACCAGGTAGAGCAACTGGCCTGGCGCGACCCGCTTACCGGTTTGGCCAACCGCGCCCTGTTCCTTCGCCAGGTTGAACAGGCCCTGGTGAGCGCCAAGCGTGACGGTGGATTTGCAACTGTGTTGTTGCTTGATATAGACAAGTTCAAGGAAATTAATGAAGCACGCGGCCTTGCCATCGGCGATGCGCTGCTGCGGGCTGTGGCAGATCGTTTCGGTCTGATATTGCATACCGATGATTTGTTGGCACGACTTGATTCAGATGAGTTTGGGGTGCTGCTGCCAAGGCTGCGGAGTTCGCGTGAAGCGGTGGGACGGGAAGCGCTGGCAGTGGCGGAAAAGTTGCGCACGGCACTGCGGGAAGCCATCGAAGTGGATAACGAGTTTATCCATATTGATGCCAGTATTGGTATTGCCGTGCTGCCCGAATCTCCCCAGGAAACGGCTGTCGAAGTTTTGCGTCAGGCGGATATGGCGATGGTAAAGGCCAAGATGGAAGGCCGTGCCCGTATCATGTTTTTCGAGGCGACGATCGGAGAGGCCGTCAAGGAGCGTTTTCAGATTGAAGCCGAGTTGCGGACAGCGATCGCGGAAAATCAATTGCGGCTCTACCTGCAACCCCAGGTTAATGCGAATGGCGTGCAGGTGGGCGCGGAAGCACTGGTGCGCTGGCAACATCCCACTCGCGGCTTGATCCCGCCGGGTTTGTTTATCCCTCTGGCCGAAACGTCGGATATGATCGTTGCGCTGGATCGCTGGATGCTGTCATCCGTATGCCGCTTGCTTGCACTGCTCGATGCCGAAGGCCGCTCCTTGCGGCTGTCTGTCAACATCAGCCCGCGGCATTTTCAGCAGCCGGATTTCGTGGATGAGATTAAACGTCAACTGCGTGTCAGTGCTGCCGATCCATGCCGTCTTGTGCTGGAACTGACAGAGGGTATCGTGATCGGCGATATCGGCGATGTGATCGCCAAGATGACCACGCTTTCTGCACTGGGAATCCATTTCTCCATTGACGATTTCGGCACGGGTTACTCCAGTCTTGCCTATATCAAGCGCTTGCCCATCCACGAACTGAAGATAGACAAGAGCTTCATTCAGGATTCCACCACCGACCCCAACGATGCCGCACTGGTCGAAACCATTTTGTCCATTGCCAAGCATTTGCATTTTCAGGTCGTGGCGGAGGGAGTAGAGACACAGGAACAGGCAGATTTTTTGAATGCCCGCGGTTCGGTCACCCATCAGGGGTATCTGTTTGGTCGCCCCGAACCCGTAGAGAGCTGGTTGGCACGTGTGCATGAGATGGGCAAGGCAGGATAATGCACAAAGCGAAGGGATCTATCTTCCCCATATATTTCGAGTGATAAAAGACTAGTCGATGAAACTGACTACTTCAATCGGTCGGACGATACTTCTCGGTCTTGCAGGACTGGCGGGCGTCGTTTCACTGCTGGTTTTAGGCCTTTCCAACGAATATCAAAGCGCTAATCAAGGTGCCCGGATAGAAGTGGAAAATATCACGCAGGTGCTGGAAGAGCATGCATTGGCAACCGTGCAGAAAGTTGATCTACTGTTGCGCGAAATGCAGAGAAACATGCGCCCTGGCGATATGCGGCTTGTTCGCGGCTTGGGTGGCTCACGCAAGCAGGAACTCCATGCGTTGCTGAAATCCCAGGCTGACAGCGTGCCGGAAGTGGCGGCCCTCCATGTTGTCAACGCCTCGGGGAATTACATTTATAGTTCGCTCGATCATATCCCCACAGTTAATGTCAATATTGCTGACCGCGATTATTTCAAGCGCCAAAGAGATGACCCTGCGTCCGGGCTGGTGATTTCTCCCCCTCTTGTCTCGCGCAGCACCGGTAAGTGGACAATAATTCTTAGTCGGCGGCTTGATTTTGAGGATGGCAGCTTTGCCGGTGTTGCTATCGTCGTGTTGAATATTGAGTATTTCCAGCAGTTCTATCGTTCCCTTAATCTGGGTGCACATGGATTGGTAGCGCTGTATGACAAGGATCTTCATCTCGCTGTCCGCTACCCGGCAAACGAATCCGAGATCGGAAAAACTGCCAACCTTTACGCCAAGACTCTTATTGAGAAAGGAATAAATCATTCTACTTACCGCACCGAATCACGGCTGGACGGCATCAAACGCATGTTCGCCTTTCACCAGGTGGGCGACCTGCCGCTGTTTGTATTTGCCGGCCTGGCTGAGGATGACTACCTCGCCGAATGGCGAAATTTTTCAATCAAGGCGACCGGACTGGTACTGCTGTTCATCATCGCTACGGCTTCGGCAGTCATTCTCATTTACATAGGAGAGAAACGACGAAGTTCAGCAGTTAAAGCTTTGCAAGAACTTAACCGGGATTTCTTGACGCTGCTGGAAAGCACCACCGACTTTATCTATTTCAAGGATAAGGAAAGTCGCATCCGATTCTGTAGCCAGACGCTGGCGGACATCACCGGCCATCAAAGTTGGCGCGAAATGGTTGGCAAGCATGATTTTGAAATCTTCCCCGAGGAAACGGCGCGCATCTATTACGAGGAGGAGTTGCCGGTATTTCGGGATGGGACACCCATCCTGAACCGCATTGATCCTTATTACGACGAAAATGGCAAGCAAGGCTGGGTCAGCACAAACAAATGGCCTGTATTCGATGACGATGGAAAAACCGTGGTTGGAGTATTCGGCATCAGCCGCAATATTACCGAATTCAAACTGGCGGAAATCGCATTGCGGGAAAGTGAACAACGTTTCCATGATATGTTCCATAAACATTCTTCGACCATGTTGTTGATAGATCCCCATGCCGGCGAGATTATTGATGCCAACCCGGCGGCTGCCAATTTTTACGGCTACTCCGAGGATCAACTGTGCGGTATGCGGATAGACCGGATCAACACCCTGCCCGAGGACGAAATACGCTCTGAGTGGCAACTGGCGCTGGAAGAAAAGCGCAATTATTTTGTGTTCCCCCATCGGCTGGCAAATGGCGAAATCCGTACTGTGGAGGTCTATTCCTCGCCTATTGATGACAATGGCAAGGAATTGTTGTTTTCCATTGTGTATGACATCACCGAGCGCAAGAAAGCGGAAGATGCCTTGCAGCTTTCAAACGCCGATCTTGCACGCTTTGCCTACAGCGTTTCGCATGATATGCGCCAACCTTTGCGCGCGATCAGCGGGCATTTGCAGTTATTGCAGCGCAGCCTGAAGGATAAACTGGATGAGAATGAACGGGAGAATCTCGGCTTTGCGCTGGATGGTGCGCGCAGGATGGATTCGATGATTGTTTCCCTGCTCGATTATTCCCGCGTCGGCCGCAAGACAGAATCGAAGCAATGGATGGCGAGCCGTATTTCACTGGATGAGGCTTTGGGTTTTCTTGCGCCGCTTATCGGTGAAACCAAAGCGGAGGTGAGAACGGGCGGAGAATGGCCGCAAGTATTCGCCAGTCGCGACGAACTGACCCGTTTGTTCCAGAATTTGATCGGTAACGCCATCAAATTCCGGGAGGCGGAACAACCTGCGCTGGTTGAGGTTGATTCCTCGGTACACGAAAATACATGGTGCCTGAGCGTGCGCGACCATGGCGTCGGCATCAACCCAAAGCAGATCGACCGCCTGTTCCAGTTTTTCAGCCGCTTGCAGTCGCGCCAACGATTTGAGGGTACCGGTATGGGTTTGGCGTTATGCAAACGCATCGTCGAACATCACGATGGGCGCATTTGGGTAGAGTCGGAGGGGGAAGGCATGGGCAGCACTTTCATTTTCGAGTTAAAATTGCAACCTCCCGATTCTGAACGGGAATGACCATATCCGTATGCATGGCAGGTGTGGCGGGGTGGTAGAATATTAAGATATAGCGGAACGGTGCCAGTCTGGTGCACGTGCCGCATTGAGGAGAGTAGAAATCATGTTGAACGAAGCTGCCAGTCCTTTTGATATTTTGCTGGTGGAAGACGAGCCCGCCGATGCGAACCTGGTTCGTTCCGCGCTCAAGATGAACAAGGTCTTCTGCACGCTGCACCACGAGATGGATGGTTTGGATGCGTTGGCATTTTTGCGTCATCAGGGTGAACGCTACAAAGATACACCCCGGCCGGACTTGATCCTGCTTGACCTCAACATGCCGCGCATGAACGGTAAGGAGTTTCTTGCAGAGATCAAGAAAGATCCCGTCCTGTCAGTGATCCCGGTGGTGGTGCTCACTACCTCCGATGTGGAGCGCGATGTGGTAGCGTCCTACAAGCTGGGTGCGGCCGGTTACATCACCAAGCCGGTTGATATGGAGCAATTTATAGACGCCATTCGCCAGTTGGATAGTTATTGGTTTGTGTTGGCACGTTTGCCGTTGAAGACTTGATTTATCAGGTTGTCCATAAAACAGTTTAACGGGCGGCCAGCCCAATTTTTTGATGGGTGACTCTTCGGGATATTCTCAACTTGGCATCAGTTCCTTCCTGCCACAGGATCACAGTTCAGACTTCAGAGGGTGAATTCCAACTCTCCTTTCTGCCCGGAACGACTTTACGCGAAATTCTTATTTCCGGTGGTTTTGCGGTGCGCTCTCCTTGCGGGGGGAATGCCGCCTGCGGGCAGTGCCAGGTTCGTGTTGCAGAAAGCGGCACTATTCCTTTTGCGGCCGGTGAACGGGTTCGGCTTTCCGGCGCGCAACTGGGCGATGGGCTGCGTCTGGCTTGCCAGGTGATACCTTGCGCGGATTTGCATGTCTCGATAGAGCAGCCTGTGACTCAAATGGCCTGGAGGACATTGCGCGAGGACGAATACAGTGGCCGGGTGTATCCCTTTACTCCGCGCGAAACGGTGGCGCAATATGGCGTAGCGATCGACCTCGGAACGACACACATACGACTGACGCTATGGAATATGCTCACGGGCGAGCGCATCGCCGGTCGCGCGGGACTCAATCCGCAAGGAAGCTATGGCGCGGATGTGTTGACGCGGCTGACGGAAGCCAGCCGTTCAGTTGAAATTGCCCGGGAGATGGGCGAGCTGGTGCAAAGAGCTATTGCTGAAGCGCTGGCAGATATTTCCTCGCAAAACCCGCTCAAATTACGCGACGTTGGCGAGGTAACGATAGTGGGGAACAGCGCGATGCTCAGCCTGCTTGCGGGCAAGAGTTATACAAAGTTGCTGGAACCGGAGAATTGGACACGACGCCTGGATTGTCAACCGCAAAACACCGATTTTCTGCGCGAGGCATGGGGTGTGTGCAGAGAGGCCGCAATTCGTTTTGTCACACCGCTGGGCGGATTTATCGGTTCGGACTTGCTGGCCGGGGTGATTGCCACACGTTTGATTGAACAGCCTGCGGGCTCCGTATTGATTGATTTCGGCACCAATTCCGAGATGGCATTATGGGACGGCCACACCCTGCATGTAACCTCTTCCGCCGGCGGCCCAGCCTTTGAAGGCTGCGGCATCAGTTGCGGCATGCCCGGCGAAGCCGGGGCGATCTATCGAGTGGATCAAAGCGACAGTGAAGGATTCAGGATCAGCGTGTTGGGTGGGGCAGAGCCAATGGGATTGTGCGGCTCGGGTTTGGTCGATGCAGTGGCATGGCTGCGGCGCAATGGCAAACTTGACAAGGTTGGGCGCTTCACGGAAGGCGATAGCACCGGGCTTGTGCTGCACGAAGGAGCGCGGCGCATCGTGTTAAAACGCGGCGACATTGACGTGCTGCAACGTGCCAAGGCTGCGATAGGAGGTGGTGTGCTTTGGTTATGCCGTCAGGCCGGTTTGTCGTTGGGTGAGTTGCGCCAGGTTTATGCATGCGGCGCCTTCGGGCGCTTGCTGGACGTGGGCAACG
The DNA here is from genome assembly GCA_903873725.1 of uncultured Nitrosomonadales bacterium. GTDB lineage: Bacteria > Pseudomonadota > Gammaproteobacteria > Burkholderiales > Gallionellaceae > CAIQPV01. The sequence goes on along the minus strand of CAIQPV010000048.1, from coordinate 24,555 downwards.
CGCAACAAATCGGCTTGTTGCCTGCGGTACCGCCCGGTGCGGTACGGCTGGAGGGAAACACCGCGTTGGCCGGGTGCGAGGAATTGCTGCTTTCTTCGACCGAGGGGGAAAGTGCTTTGAATGCCTTGTTGGCCGTGAGCAAGGTTTACAACATGGCCGAAGACGCCGGCTTCGAATCTCTGTTCGTGGAAAACCTTTATCTGCAATCCATGAAGGAATAGAATGCGATTGATGGAAAAGGTCAAAAGTTAAGTGCGGGAAGTGGCGGAATTTACATTTCACCGTTCACTTTTGACCTGTTAAAAAAGGAGTTCCGCCATGCTGGATGAAGTCATCAAGAATTACAACGCGGCCGTGTTGGACACCGATCGGGTGAAGGCGTTGCAAGTCGTTGGGGATGCGGTCGCACAGGGCGTCAGCCCAGAGGATATCGTGTTCAAGGTCGTCATCCCCGGCATGGATATGATGATCAAGGCTTTGAGCGATGGATTCGACACCAATCTTGCGCAGCACTTCATGACCTCCCAGATCGCGGCGGATGTTACCGAGAAAATGCTGGCCCATTTCAAAACGCCGCCCGAGATTGTCGGTAAAGTCGTCATCGGCACGGCGGCCGGCGATTTGCACACGCTCGGTAAACGTATTGTCATCGGCTGCCTTAAAGCGCAGATGATTGAGGTAACCGACCTCGGTGTTAATGTTCCGGCGGAAAAATTTGTGGATGAAGCGGTAGCGCGCGGTGCACAGGTGATCGGTGTTTCCGCGATGATGGTGCATACCGCACGCGGCGAAAACGGCGCACTCAAGGTGCGCAAGATACTCAAAAAACGCGGTCTGGAGAGGAAGATCAAGTTGGTGGTGGGCGGTGCGCCTTACCGGTATGACCCCGAGTTATACAAAGTGGTGCAGGCAGATGCCTGGGCTGAAAACGGCGTATCTGCATCGAAGGTGATCATGGATTGCATCGAAGAAGTCAAGACCATTACCAGCATGGACAGGCTGATAGCCGCCGCCAATGGCAAGATACTCGACCACATTCCGGTATTCTGCAATTTGCTTGACCAAGGCGCGCGCGAGTTGGGCATGTCCATCGAGGAATATTTCTCCAGTGGCGAGAATGTCGCTGAAGCACAGCTCAGAATGTTGAAAAAGTTCGGTCACGATAACGTCTGGAGCTTGTTTTACGTGGGCAAAGAAGCGGAACTGTTCGGTTGCGAGAAGATACGTTACGCCAAAGACGGCCCGCCCAACGTGGAGGACTACATCATCCAGTCCTACGATGACATTGCCAGGCTGCAAGTGCCGGACGACATCAGTACCCATCCCGCCTTTGCCGAAACCGCGAAATGTCTGGAAATATTGAAACGTGAAGTGGGCGGTAAAGTTCCTGTCTGTGCGTATCTTACTGCATCCATGTCGCTTCCCGCACTGTTGATGAGCATGGAAAAATGGATGGAGTTGCTGATGCTTGGCGATCCGGCGGTGCGCGATATGTTGCTGGAGAAATGCTCCGATTTTTTTCGCAAGGAAATCGAGGCTTATCGCAAGGCCGGTGCTGATGTGCTGGTGTATGCCGATCCGTATGGTTCGACCGATATTATTCCGATGAAGTTGTTCAGGGAATTGTCGCTCAAGTGGATAAAGCGCGACCTTGAACCGGGCGGTTTGAATGGTGTGGTTTATTACGTCGGGGGTGCGAGGCTTAACACTGTGGCCGACGAAGTGATACGCGAAGTCGGGATTACCACCTTCTATCCCGGCCCCATGGAAGACATCGCTGAATCAATGCGGATCATCAATGATCGCGCCCTGTGTGCAGGCGTAATTAACGATATCAAATTGCTGGACTGGACCCCTGATGAAGTCCGTGCCGAAGTGAAACGTATTGTGCAAAGCGGACTCAGCGTCGGGCAGAAATTGTTCTTCGGGACGGTGGTCATGCCATACGGGATTCCTGAAGAAAACATTAAAACCATGATTGATGCGGCCAAGGAATATGGTCGGGCATAGATCATCATGGCCAGACCAAACTGTCTCCTTCTGGGGTGCGGGATTTTGCAGCAAGAGGTCAGGTTTCTTATCAAGAAAAATCACTGGCCGCTGGATACCGACTTCCTGGATTCATCACTGCACGTTAATTTCGAAAACCTGGCGCAGCAACTGCAAAGCGGTTTTTTGCGCAACAAGGGACGTGACATCGCGGTGTTTTACGGTTGTTGCCATCCGCGTATGGAAAAAATGCTGGAGGACGCACATTCCTTCCGAACCGATGGACAGAACTGTGTCGAGATGCTGTTGGGGCGGGAGAAGTTCATGGAGGAGTTGAGCAACGGCGCATTCTTTCTGCTTGAGGATTGGGCGTTGTGCTGGGACAAAGCTATGGGTAATACCTTTGGCAGCAACCCGGACGTGGTGCGTGAGATATTTCAACTTTCCAGCAAATTCCTGCTTTGCCTCCGCACACCGTGTTCCGGTGACTTTCAGAAGGCTGCCGATGAAGCAGGTGAAAAGGTTGGATTGCCGGTGCGCTGGATGGATGTGGGGCTGGATCATTTGGAAGGAGTGTTACGCCAGGTTGTGGAGCGCAAGTTACACGCGCATGAAAATGAATAGAGGCATACTTTAAAATCATGGACAACTTACCCCCTATAACACTCATGCCCCATGGCTATTGTCTCTCATGGCAACCGGGATTGATCGCCGCGCTGGTGATAGGAAATCTTCTGATTGCATTGGCGTATTTCACCATTCCGCTGGTTATTCTGAAATTCATCCGGCAGCGCAGGGATATAGATTTCCGCAATCTGCACTGGTTGTTTGCAGGCTTTATCGTGACATGCGGCGTCACGCATTTTCTGCATGTGGTCGAACTCTGGTATCCGGTCTATTACTTCGAAGCGGTGATGGATATGTTGACTGCAGTAATTTCTGTCGTGGCGGCGGCTCTGCTCTGGAAATTATTGCCAATCATTGTTGGATTGCCCAGTTCCAACCAACTGATTGCAGCGAATGAAGAACTGAAGAAGGTGGGTGAGGCGTTGCAGGACAGGGAGACGCAACTGCGCAGCCTGGGGGATAGCCTGCCGGATAGTTTTCTGTTCCAATACATTTTGGAAGGCGACAAACCCAGGTTTCTTTACATCAGTTCCGGGATTGAAAGACTGAATGGTGTCAGGGTCGAAATCGCCATGCAGGATGCGATGATGCTGTTGGGACAAATTGCACCCGAACAACGCGAGGCTTATGCCACAGCGCAAGCCGCAAGCCAGCGTGATATGAGCGATTTCTCAATGGATTTGCATGTGCTCAGAACCGATGGGGAATGGCGCTGGTTACAGTTGAAGTCCCGACCGCGCAGAAACAGCGACGGTCAGGTTGTATGGGACGGTATCGCGACCGATATCACGGACCGCCATTTGCTCGAATCGGAAATAAATCGTCTGGCCCAGGCAGTTGAGCAAAGCCCCACCGGTCTATTGATAACCGATCCCCAAGGGACCGTACAGTACACGAACTCTGCTTATACCCGGATCACGGGATATGATTTCGGCCAAGCCTATGCGAAGGGCAGGATGCTGCGGGAAATTATCTCCGACGAAATTACCGAAACCGAATACGTCGCCATTCAAGAGAAATTGAAGGCAGGCAAGCCATGGAGCGGTGTATTACGCCACCATCACCGGAGTGGAAGGTTGTATTGGGAGCAAATAACCGTCTCGCCGATTTATGACAACGAGGCCAGGTTGGCCAGTTATTTATATCTTGTTGCCGATGTGACCGAGCAACGGAACTCGGAAGCGGATTTAAAATTGCGCAGCAAGGCATTGGAACGCGCCAACGCCGACCTTACCCGGTTTGCCGATGTGTCCGCACATCACCTGATGGAGCCGACGCGCCGCCTGACCAGTTATGTGCAGCTATTGCGGGCGCAGGTTACCGGCATACCCGGGCTGATTCAGGACGAGGAGTTGCGCTCTTCGCTTGACTACATCGAACACGATGCTGCACGGTTGCGCACCATGGTGCGGGATGTTCAGCTCTACCTCGCAGCCGGGATGCCGCGTGGTGAGGTCGTAATGGAAGATGCCAATGCGGTACTGAACACATTGCAACAACGCTTCGCACCACAGCTATCGTCGCAGCGCGTGACCCTTGATATCGAACCATTGCCATTGGCGATGCTGGATCGCCCGCGACTGACGGACTTGTTCTCGGTACTGTTGGATAATGCCTTGCGTCATGGGCAATCTACCGATCCGGATCGTGCGTCAACTATCCGTATCTCGGGTGAGCGGGAGGAAGGTTTCAGCCGCTATCGTATACGTGACAATGGTTGCGGGATTTCGTCGGTATATCTGGAGCGGGTGTTCGAGATATTTGAACGCCTGAGTGTGGCAAACAATGAGGGTGGAACCGGCATCGGCCTTTCCATCGCCCGACGCATCGTCGAAAGCCGCCATGGCAGGATATGGATCGAGAATCTGCACGGGGGCGGAGTAATGGTGGTTTTCGAATTGCCGGATGGGGCGTAATCATGCTGACTGAGAATCCTCAACCTTTCGATATTCTTCTGGTTGAAGATGAACCGGCGGATGCGCATATGGTGCGCACGGCGATTAATGAAAGCAAGGTCTATTGCAATTTATATCATGTGATGGACGGGCTTGATGCGCTCGATTTCCTGCGGCACGAAAGCGAGCGCTATAAAAATGCACCCAAGCCCGATCTGATTTTGCTTGACCTGAACATGCCGCGCATGAATGGAAAAGAATTTCTGGCCGCAGTCAAGGCGGATGAGAATTTGGCGAGCATCCCGGTAGTAGTTCTTGCCGCATCGGATACGGAACGCGATATCAATGCATCTTACAAACTCCAGGCATCGGGGTTTGTCATTAAACCGGTAGATATGGCCCAGTTCATCAATGCGATGCGTCAGGTGGTGGGTTATTGGTTAACGTTAACGCGTTTGCCCAGAAAAGATTAGTCTTGTTGCCCGGTTGAGGTTGCAAAATATTGCTGGTCGAAGACGAAGCGAGTGATGCTCACCTGTTGCGTCATTCGTTGAAAAAGGTGATGGGTACGGCTTTCGATATTGCCACTGCTGCTATTCAAATGATTGGCCCGACTTCGAAAAAGTCCAGTTGATATTGATGATCAGGAGGTCTGTGTCCTGCCGGATGTTGTCGGGTAACGGCGAGAACGGGGAGCACATTTTTACGATCCGCTCAGCTCCCTCATTCAGTACACCGTACACCGAGGGCTGGGTAACCCGGAACTCATCCAGGCTGCCATCGGCGCGGATGGAAATGGTTACGCTCAGCGTTCCGCTAAGGTTGTCCCTCGCTGCTGCAGCCGGGTAATTGAGAGTGCCGATGCGCTGTAACTTCAGGCGCACGCTTTCCACATACATGGCGTAGCGAAAATCCTGTTCCCTGATACTTACGGTCTTCTTGCGATCACCGAATTTGATTTTCCGGCCATCGTCACCGGCAAATTTTCTGACTGAAGCAATGCTGAATCCGGCAAGCCCGGGAATTTTGTAGGTGGATGGCAGTGCACGAAACACATCCGACTTGACGGCTTCGACAGGCCGCTCCCCGGTCTCTGCGGTTACATCAGCTTCAGCTGGATTGGGCTTACCGGTAGGGGCAAGCTTGGTTTCCTCGACCTTGACAGGTGGGAGTTCCGCAACCTTGACAGGTTTCGGCGCATCGATATTTACCAGCTTCTTTTTTTCGGTCTCGGCAGGTTTGGGCCTCTCGATTTCAACCGGTTTCGGATTCGCAACTTCGACAGGCTTCGGCTCTTCGATCTTGATCGGCGTTGCTTCTTCAATCTTCACCGGTTTGAGTTCATCAACCTTCACGGGTTTTGATTCCTCGGAAACATTTCCCGGTTGCTCGACGGGCGGTTTCCCTCGCGCAGGTTCGGCGAAAACGATTTTTTCCTGCTTCTCTCCGGGAACAGGCTCAGCGCTGACCAGTTTCTCAACAGGGGGGGCCGCCGCCACTAACGGTTTTGCGACGCTTGGGGCCGGGGCGTAGGGTTTGATGTTTGCCACCGGGTTTTCAGGAACCGGGTTTTTGGTGGCCAGCAAATCAGGTACGTCTTGAACCATGTTCATTTGGGCGGATTTTTTTACCGTCAAGATTTCCTTGCCGATAAAATTATCCGGAATGTCAATTCTGGGTTGCTCAACTGGAATCCCGTTGGTGGCACTCAGGGGTTTTTCAGGGAACTGATTTTTATCCTGAACGCCGACTGTTGCAGTACCCTGGCTGTCCTGGCCTGCTTCCGCGATTGCTGAGGGTTTTGCAATTTCGGCAGGCGCGGTTTCCAGAATCACGTTCAACGGGATTGTCCCGGCAGAAAAATTTTTCCATGAAGGCGGGGCAAACCTGACGAAAAGCAGAAGCAATAAATGTAAGACCAGAGAAAGCAGTAAAGCAATTATCAGCCGCCCGGATTCGGAAACTCTATGATTATGGAAGAAACGCACGGGCAAGGATTGAATTGTGATTTGATATTATCCGTCAATTTACACGCCATGCGGTCAACAGTAAATCTTAACTTGCCATGCCGGCTCCAGTTGCATATGCCTTGCGTGTTATTATCCCTGCCATGAAAAAACGGCTTGATAACTTGCAGCGCTTCATGTTTGAAAATGCGCCGGTACGCGGCGAATTGGTCCATCTCGAAAACGCCTGGGGCAATGTGCTGGATCGGCATGACTATCCCGATGTGCTGCGCAACTTGATGGGCGAGCTTTGTGCCGCCGCCGTATTGTTGGCCGCCACCTTGAAGTTGCAGGGTTCGCTGGTGTTGCAAATCCAGGGCAATGGGCCGATCAAATTGCTTGTGGTGGAATGTTCCGGTACCGGCGATTTGCGACTGCGCGCGACGGCGAAATGGTCCGGTGATCTGGTGCAGGGCAGCGTGCCCGACCTGATCGGGGATGGGCTGTTTGCCATCACGCTCGACCCCAGGGACGGCAAACAGGTTTATCAGGGTATAGTCCAACTGGAGGGCAACAGCGTGGCCGAAATGCTGGAAAATTATATGGCACGTTCCGAACAACTGGAAACCCGCTTGTGGCTGGCGGCAGATGAGCATTGCGCGGCAGGCATGTTGTTGCAAAGATTGCCCGGACAACCGGATAATCAGTTCCAGCAAGAACAGGATGCAGATACCTGGCAGCGCCTCGCCCTGCTGGCGAATACGCTCAAGCCTGAAGAGTTGTTGTATGAACCGGCGCTAACTCTGATACACCGACTCTATCATGAAGATGATATCCGGCTGTTCGATTCTCAACCGGTAACTTTCCACTGTTCCTGTTCGCACCATAGCGTGGCGCAGATGCTGAAGATGCTGGGGCGTGATGAGGTTCACGCCATTCTGGATGAGCGGGATACCATTGAAGTGTTCTGTGAGTTTTGCAACCAGCGTTACGAATTCGACAAGATTGATGCTGAACTGATGTTTGTCGAGGCGCCCGTGTTGCCGGTTAGTGATGCTCGCCACTAGACTTCTTGGCTAAAACAGGCGCTTTCATCCGTCAGAACTGTTCATGATGAAGTGGGGGAGGTTGTCAATCAAGCACATGTCAATCTGTCCATACCGGGTGCGGAGACAAAATCCCTGCTATCCTTTCTCCTGACGCATATTGAACCTGGCTTCATTATTCACACAGATGGACTGGCTTCTTATCCCGGCGCGACCGGGACTGACTATGTCCACCCAGGCACATCTATCAATGGGTCTGGCATGGATGCTCACGATGAACTCCCCGGAGTCGGCCGAATAGCGGGTCTCGTAAAACGGTGGCTTCCCGGTACTCATCAGGGATCGCTACTTCAGTTTTCATGATTGCCTGTGGCAGCTCTTTTTCCACAAGTTAATTTCATCGCATTCTCTTCGTCATACCTGGCCGCCAGCAGATGGGTGTAAGTTCGCCACCCACATGCTATTGCCAACGGAACGACAAGGTGACAAAAGCCCGCCGATTGAATAATGCAGTGGAAACATATTCTGTGTAATCAGTCTGAAACAAATTCTGCACCACTCCCGAGATCTCACCCTTCAATCCATTAGGCCCATTAAAGGGTTGGGCAAGGCGTAAATCGACACGGCGATGGGTCGGCTGATAATCCTCGGGGCCGCGATCGACCCCCAGCATGGAAGTTTGAAAGTAATAGGCGGCGCTGAAGGACAGATCATTGGGCAGACGCTGCGAATACAACAGATTAACAATATATTTGGGCAAACCGTTTTCCAGCGAACTAAATTGTCCAGAATTTAAAGAGACATCATTACTCTTGACCCATTCTTCAGTGCAGTTAAAAATCAAATCGCTGAAATTGCCGAATAAATGTTTGATACTCGCTTCAATTCCCTTGTAATCAGCCGTTATCCCGTTTTGGAAGAGTGCGGAATTGGGCGTCGGATAAATCACATTGCTCATTTGATCGTTGAATATTCGCAAATCAAGCGATGTGTTCCATTCTTTAAATTCGCCGAGATAGCCGATTTCGCGCGATACGATTTTCTCCGGGGTTAAACCGGCAGAAGTAGTGTTAGAACCGGGTTGGTACAAATACCCGATCTGATACAGATCAGCCTGATTGGCATTTTGCTCCCCCAGAGAGGGCGTTCGATGCGCGACTGAGGTATCTATCCGTATGGTTTGTTGAGGAGTGAAATGGTAATTCAGCGAAGCGCGCGGAGAAAAAGTTTTGTTATCCATGACATCGTTTTCCAGCATGCCACCCGCATTGATTATCAACTTCGGAATAACACGCCATTCGTCATTGGCAAATACCCGATATTCTGTGAAATTGAACGACGAGGCATATGAGTAAGGGGGAAGATTATTTTTGTTGGCGTCAAAAGAACTCACACCGACCCAATCCTGGCGGTACCCGGCCCCATATACCAGTCTGTTCAATTCCGAAGTTCTAAGGATATGTTGCAATTCAATTTCGTTCCGCTCTGATTTGATCGTGTCTGATACCGGGTAAGACGAGGCACCTGTCGCTGTCACTTGGTAATTTTCGTTGGTGTCGTGCTGAATATGGTAATAACGCAAACTCAGCTCGGAAGTGTTGTCCGCTCGGCGCACCCATTCGAATTGTTGGGTATTTTCATATACCGGCATATCGTGAGGCTTATCGAGTGAGCTATCCCTGAACCCGACCCCCATCACGTCATGATTAAATCCAAGCTGGACGTTGAAATCATCCATCGCATTGGGATGCCAGGAGGCGCGAAAATTCATCAGGCGCGACTGGTTGTTGTCGTAGGAGTTGTTGATATCACTTGCTGCCTGCGACAGGGTCATGCCATTGGGTGGCGTTGAGAGATTGTCATAGCCGTTATCGGTGGTGTAAGCCAGCGTCATCCGGTAATCCAGTGCTTCACCATGCTTGCCAAAATGGACAGACGCATCATTGATACCCTTGTTGCCCCGTGTATTGGAAATGCCTCCCCCATTAATGGCCCCAGCATCGCGGGTGATGATGTTGATCACGCCATGCACGGAATTTTCACCGTAAGATGCCGCTGCCGGGCCGCGTATCACTTCGATGCGTTCAATGTCATCTATTGTAATCGGCAACAGCGGCCAGTTCACAATATTGAACGGCGGCAGATACACACTGCGCCCGTCTATCAAAACCTGCATGCCCGGTGCTGCCTGGCTTAATGTGCCGTGATAGGAAACGACCGCTTGATTGCCCGAGTAATAACTGACGTACATCCCCGGAACCAGCTTGAACAAATCCGGAATGCTGCGGAAACCCGATGCTTCTATCATCTTGCGGTCAATGACCGTCATCGCATTCGGTGCTTCGGACAAGGGTTGTGATAATCGCGATGCGCTTAATACAACCGGAAATTCTTGAAGATAATCCTGTTCGCTTGAATTGTCAGCCGCCCAAGTACATTGGGTAAACACACATTGCGCAATCAGGCCGCAAACAGCCATGAATAATAAATGAGACAATCCAAAAATTTTCTTCATGTCAAAACTATTCGTTATGATCCGGCATGTTCATAAAAATGAATCCGCTTGAGGTCATCCTGCTTAGCCTGATACATGGCAGAATCGGCATACTTTAAGATGTCGTCCTGATCATCATTGTCCTGAAACAATACTACACCGATGCTTGAGGTGCAACGGTGCTTCAGGAACACCTCAGGATGACCTTCTTGCTGATATATCAAATTATAGGGGTCTTCCAATACTGTGCGAATCTTTTCGGCAATGATATTTGCCTGATTATTTGATTCTCCCGGGTTGTTACTCAGTTCACTCAATATCACTACAAATTCATCACCACCGAAACGCGCAACCGTATCCATTTCGCGCACACAACGACGTATCCGGTTAGCCACTTCGATCAAAAACAGATCGCCGACAGCGTGCCCAAACTGGTCATTAAGCAGTTTGAACTTATCCATATCGATAAACATTAATGCGCCAAAACGACCACTTCGTTTGCAGGCGGCAAGTGATTGGGTTAACCTGTCTGTCATCAGCCTCCGATTCGGTAACCGCGTCAACGTATCATAGAAGGCCAGATTACGTAACTGCTCTGTCGCCTCATCAATACGATTCTGCAAGATCGCCCTCTCGTTCTGCAAATCGGCAGTCATCTGATTAATGCCATTGGTTAGAGTTGACAGTTCATGGATGTTGCTGGATTCTGAAATTCTTGTCTGAAGGTTGCCGTTACCAATGGCCTTGATCGCTTCGCTCAGCTTGCTGATGGGGTCAATGATGCGGAGACTGCCAATACGTACCAGATACAGTGTTATCAGGAGAAATGCCACAGTTGCCAATATAGTGAACCACCACAATCTGGATTTCAGTTTGCCCGTTTGCAGCTTGCTTATTTCAATGATGACTGCCCCAACTTGCTGCACATCCGGTTTGGTTTCAGCATCATCAAGCGCGATTTGGGTCGAAATAATGGGTTGATACAGCATTAACTCATTTTGCTGATCAAACACGGGCACTTTACTATTCACCCGTGTCAACAGGTCAGGCGCTGGGGCAGGCAATGCTTTAGCGGGACGAATTTCAATATTATTTTCTTCGCCGGTTTGGCTTGCTACCGTGTTCGATATATCACCCGATGCGACTAATATTCTGGAATAAGCGTTTAAAATAACAACTGATTTCACATCGGGTTGCTGCAAAGCGTTTGCCGCTAATGCTTTCAGGAACGGCTGATTATTGGAAAACACGCCATACTCGCTGCTGGCCGCAAGTTGGCGGGCAATGAGCTGGCCGCGCGTTAGCAGGTCGCGGTCCAGTTTGCCGGAGCCGTCTAATAGAAAAAAGGTTCCAAAGCTTATCGCCATGACGAGTAAAGGCACCAGCGTCAGCAGCGCTACGTGCTCGCGAATGCCGTATTTTTGAATTGTCATGGTGCGCCTCCTGCTTTCTCTACTTGCAAATGAAGGAGCTCGGTTGACTTGATTGTAATGGACAGTGATCTGGCCACATCCTGATTGACGGCAATGGTGTACAGCTTGGGGGACTGTGGATCAGGCAAATGCAGCGTCTGCGCAAACAAAATGGTCATGACACTGGCTTGCGCAGCAAACTGCTCAGGAGTGGAAAATATAGCACACAATGCGCCTGCATTGACATATGCCTGAGATAGCCCGACCAGAGGTATGCGTTGCCGATAACTGCTCATCAAAATATTGCGGATGTTATTGCTGCTGTAAATCTTGCTATCCGGGACGGCGAGCAACACATCGCTGCGAGCCAGCACATCTTCTAAATCTGAAGACAAGGACTCTTCATTTTGCATATGCTTGGCAACTAGATTGAGGCTATACCTGGCCAATTCATTTTGTAACTTTTTTAGATTTACAGGCGATTCAGATGAATAGAGCATGCCGATGCTTCGGCTCTCCGGCAAAGCGGCATGAAGTAAATCCACCTGTCGCGCCAGAGGTTGATCGATGTAAATGGCAGAAACTTGCCTGGTGCGAGTTTGCTTCCCCAATAGTTCAACATACTTGGTACTTGGGATCATTACCGCCAAGACGGGTGTTACCGTCCTCTCAATCACCCAGTCGGCCGCTTTAAATCCGAGCGTCACGATTAAATCGGCCTGTTGATTATTTCCGGAAAAATTCTCGGCCCGTTCCAATACGCTCGCCTGGATATTTTCAGGAAGATTCTGCCGGAAAGCATTGGTGAAGGTTTGGTATGGCGTATTGCTATCGCTCAACACTACCAAAACTCGCAAATTTTCCGCGCAAGCAAATAAAGGCAGAAACAGCAATATAATCAAGCACAAAGTCAGGTTCCAACACCGCCAGGCTACAAATTGTGAATTAAGGATTCCCAAGATATTTAAAGTTCATTAGCGCTCATGCATGACAGATGATTTTTGCTTTACTGTTTTGATATCCGCAGAATATACCTGATGGAAAAAGAAGTGTATATGCCGAATTGGAAAATGCCGAATTGGAAAATCTTTCAAAGCGCGATCATGCTTCCAGGAGCGGTCTTCCTCTCCTCCAATCTTATATCCTCATCGTTCGAGTTCACTCGTCATTGGGCAAAGCTAGTCCATTGCTCAATAGCAATTTGAGGAGTACGGTTGCGCTTTTGATTTTCCGTACCATGCAATACACTGTCGGGGGCGATGTACTTATAACCAGACGTAGAGGTATGGGAACCGCGAAATATGTTTGACAGCATTTCAAACATTCATGAATATTAACTCTAACTACAAGACAGGATAACACGATGAAGCTTGAAACCATTGCAGTGCATGGCGGTTACTCGCCGGAACCCACCACTAAAGCAGTTGCTGTGCCAATATATCAGACTGTTTCGTATGCATTTGACGACACTCAGCATGGTGCCGATCTGTTTGACCTGAAAGTGGCTGGCAACATTTACACGCGCATCATGAATCCTACTACCGATGTGCTGGAGAAGCGCATGGCGGCACTGGAGGGAGGCATAGGCGCATTGGGAGTTGCCTCCGGCATGACTGCGATTACTTACGCAATTCTGACCATTGCCGAAGCGGGTGACAATATTATTTCTGTCGGCACGCTATATGGCGGAACTTACAATTTATTTGCCCACACCATACCGCAATTGGGTATAAATGTCCGCTTTGCGGATTATCGCGACCCGGAAAGTTTCAAACCGCTGATCGATGCAAAAACCAAGGCGATCTATTGCGAATCCATCGGTAATCCACTGGGCAATCTGGTTGATATAGCCGCGCTTGCCAAAATTGCGCATGACGCAGGAATACCCCTGATTGTGGACAACACTGTACCCAGCCCTTATTTGTGCCGCCCGATCGAACACGGGGCAGATATCGTAGTTCATGCATTGACCAAATACCTGGGTGGCCATGGCAACTCGATAGGTGGAGTGATTGTGGACTCGGGAAAATTTCCCTGGGCCGAACACAAAGAGCGTTTCCGTCGTTTGAATGAACCGGATGTTTCTTATCACGGTGTGGTTTACACTGAAGCACTGGGGGCTGCGGCATATATCGGTCGCGCGCGGGTCGTGCCGTTGCGGAATACCGGTGGGGCACTCTCACCGTTTAACAGTTTTCTTATCCTGCAAGGCATTGAAACACTCGCCTTGCGTATGGATCGCATCTGCGAAAATACCGTGGCGGTCGCACAATTCCTCAAGCAGCATCCTAAAGTGAGCTGGCTTAATTACGCCGGGTTGCCGGATCACGCCGATTACCCGTTGGTGCAGAAATATATGAATGGCCGTGCATCAGGCATTTTGACCTTTGGAATAAATGGGGGAGCTGCCGCCGGTGCGCGCTTCCAGGATGCGTTGAAGCTGATTACCCGGTTGGTCAATATTGGCGATACAAAATCGCTGGCTTGCCATCCGGCCAGCACCACCCATCGTCAACTTTCGCCGGAAGAGCTCAAGAAGGCAGGAGTTTCCGAAGACATGGTGCGCCTGTCAATCGGGATCGAGCACATTGATGATTTGAAGGAAGATCTGCAGCAGGCTTTAGCATCTGCTTGAGACTGGATTCTGGCGGCAAGTACGAATTTGCAGCGTACCTTCCTTAGCTTTGGCTGGCCGATAATACTTGGCCAGCCAATTTAATCCTTCAAATTACCGACATAATTCTCAGGTCTATTCTTAATTCTTCCTCCAGTTCATCAGCCTCTTCAACACTTACGATGGCATCCTGCACTTTGGACAAGTCAACCCACTCCTGAAAAATCGGTTCGTCTACTCTGGTAGAAAAAAACACTCTGACAATGGGAGAGGCCAGGCTTTTCTTTGACTGCTCCTCAACAACCCCGACGCGGCCGGATTTTAATTTGACCAGTGTGCCAAAAGGATAAAAGCCAACGGTCCTGACGAAGGCTTGAAACACAGTCATGTCAAATTGGCCTTCTTGCCATTTTGTCATCTGGCGAATTGCGTTGGCAGGAGAAATTCCCCTTCTGTAATAGCTGTCGGAAATGAGGGAGTCATAAGTGTCACAGATTGCCGCCATACGGGCGAAAAGCGACAAAGAGTCGAGGGGCAGGCTCTCGGGGTAGCCGGTGCCATCCATACGCTCATGGTGGTGCAAACAAACATCCAGAACAATGTTGTCCAGATGATGTGCATTCAGTATTTCCCACCCCCGTACCGGGTGGGTTTTTACGATGTCGTATTCTTCCTGGGTTAGCTTGCCGGGTTTGTTGATCAAGTCGTCCGGGAACCCGACATTCCCGATGTCATGCAACAATCCGGCCAGCCCCAGGCTGATTATTGTTTCGAAATCCATTTTCATTTTTCGCCCGAGCATGATCATCAACGCGCAAGTGGCGAGCGAATGCATGCAGAGGTAATCCTGATCGTTTTTCGGGCGTGTCAGGCTTAAAAAAGCATTTTGATTTCGCGCTGTTGACTTTCTTATTTCGTCAACCAGAATGAGTGCACGGTCAAGCCTCAACTCATCATTGTTACACACCCTTTTGAACATGTCAGTGACGTCCAGTTGCCCCTGTGTGTGAATCTTCCTTGCCCGTTTGATTTCATCGCTCAGTATGACCGGCGGCTCCAGTTCAACTTTTTTCTGGTTCGCCACTTCAGGAGCAGGTGGTTGATCCGTAGCAATAGTGCATTCAACATCCGCTCCTAGGTCGGTGTCTATCCATAATTCCTTGGTACCGCAAACCTGAAGGTCATCCAGATCTTTTTGCTGATCGAGCATGAATGATTTTCTCCAGAACGGATGATCGATCCAGTGTCCGCAGAGAGAGTCGATATACATACCCAGACGTGCATCGCTTACATTAATTTTTTTCTTCATCAATGTATCCAATAACGTGAAACTTGCGTAAAGATATATTATTACTTATCCGGAGGTGAGTGTAGAGGGAAACTGGTTTGGCGAGTCAATTGGCATGGATAGAGCTTGCCTGCCTGTTAACTGTCTTTGAAATTGGTGGAGTTACCAATTGTTAGTCTGAATCCCGCACTTTTCCAGCAATGCCTTGATCTTCGGTTCCGGTTTCCAATAGTTGGGCCCT
Source organism: uncultured Nitrosomonadales bacterium (assembly GCA_903873725.1). Classification (GTDB taxonomy): domain Bacteria; phylum Pseudomonadota; class Gammaproteobacteria; order Burkholderiales; family Gallionellaceae; genus CAIQPV01. The sequence goes on along the minus strand of CAIQPV010000048.1, from coordinate 9,003 downwards.
TTGAGGAATTTGCCGTTTGCATCGTAAATCGGGTTGCCGTTCACATCCAGCTTGCTCTCGTTGCTGTCCATAATCACCTCCAGTACATCTTCCAGTGGCAGGCCGTACTTCAATGCTTCGGAGCGGCAATACACCGTGATATCGCCCAGCAAGTCGGCAATAGCCACTGCGATGTCCGCCGGACTGCCCCCGTTCTGCGCGAGTTGCACAATCTCGTCAATTTCATGTACCTCGTCAAGCAAGGTTGCCTTGAACTTGGTCAGACGCTCCTGCACGTTGGCAGGTAATGCCGGTTTGTCGTTGGAGGGGAAGTTTATACATTGCGTTCATCGCGGCAATACGCTGGTTGAAGGGCTTTTTCATGGATTGGATGATGGATCAGGGTCGGGTTCCGAAATTATATGCGGATTAGGCAACGCGAGCATACTTCAATGCCGGTAAATACAATAAAGGGGAGTATTTCCGGTGCATCATTTTAGTTTTGTCTCCGGGGGGGCGGCATGCTAAAATTACGGGCTGATTTATAAGCATTTTAAGGTACTGCCATACATGGAACAATTCGCCAAAGAAACCTTGCCGGTCAGCCTCGAACAGGAGATGCGAAAATCGTATCTCGAATATGCGATGAGCGTAATAGTCGGACGTGCGCTGCCCGATGCGCGCGACGGCCTCAAACCGGTGCATCGCCGCGTCCTGTTCGCTATGCACGAATTGTCCAACGACTGGAACAAGGCCTACAAAAAGTCGGCGCGTATCGTCGGTGACGTGATCGGTAAATATCACCCGCACGGTGACACGGCGGTGTATGACACCATCGTGCGTATGGCGCAGGATTTTTCCCTGCGCTACATGCTGGTGGACGGGCAGGGCAACTTCGGTTCGGTGGACGGCGATAATGCGGCGGCCATGCGTTACACCGAAATCCGCATGGCGCGTATCGCGCACGAGTTGCTGGCCGATCTGGACAAGGAGACGGTCGATTTCGGCCCCAACTATGACGGTTCCGAGCACGAGCCACTGGTATTGCCGGCACGCTTCCCCAATTTGCTGGTGAACGGTTCTTCCGGCATCGCGGTGGGGATGGCGACCAATATTCCCCCGCACAACATGGGCGAGGTGATCGATGCCTGTCTGGCGCTGCTGAAAAATCCGGAAATGGATATCGAAGAATTGATTGACATCGTTCCCGCTCCCGATTTTCCGACGGCGGGTTTTATCTATGGCACGGCTGGTGTCAAGGAAGGCTACCGTACCGGGCGCGGACGGGTGGTGATGCGCGGCCGCACCCATTTTGAGGATATCGGCAAAGGCGAGCGTCAGGCCATTATCATCGACGAGCTGCCCTATCAGGTGAACAAAGCCAATTTGCTGATCAAGATCGGCGAACTGGTGCGCGAGAAAAAAATTGAAGGCATTTCCGAAATCCGCGACGAGTCGGACAAGTCCGGAATGCGTGCGGTAATTGAGTTGAAGCGCAACGAAATGCCGGAAGTGATCCTCAATCAACTGTTCAAGATGACGCAGTTGCAGGACAGTTTTGGCATGAATATGGTGGCGCTGCTCGACGGCCAGCCCAAGCTGCTCAACCTGAAGCAGTTCATTGACGCTTTCCTGCGGCATCGCCGCGAAGTAGTGACGCGCCGAACGGTATTCGAACTGCGCAAGGCGAGGGATAGAGGTCACGTGCTGGAAGGCTTGGCGGTTGCGTTGTCCAATGTGGACGAAATTATTGCGCTGATCAAGGCTGCCGCAGCACCTGCCGAGGCCAAACGCGAATTGATGGCGCGATCCTGGCATTCCTCGCTGGTGGAAGACATGTTGAGCCGGGTGAGCGGCGCCTCGCGTCCGGAAAATCTGTTGCCGGAATTCGGTCTGGTGGGCGAGGGCAGACAGCGCGCCTACAAGCTTTCCGATGTGCAGGCACAAGCCATTCTTGAACTGCGTTTGCAGCGTTTGACCGGCTTGGAACAGGACAAGATCGTCGGTGAATACCGCGAGGTGATGGACAAGATTGCCGACCTGCTCGATATTCTGGCCAAGCCCGAACGCATCACCCTGATCATCGGCGACGAACTGGTTGCGATCAAGACACAATACGGCGACAAACGCCGCAGCGAGATCATCACGCACACGCAAGACATGAGCATGGAAGACCTGATCGCGCCTGAAGACGTGGTGGTTACGCTGTCGCACGGCGGCTACATGAAGGCGCAAAAGCTGGACGAATACCGTGCCCAGAAGCGCGGCGGGCGCGGCAAGCAGGCGGCGAGTACCAAGGAAGACGATTTCGTCGACAACCTGTTTATTGCCAACACCCATGACTACATTCTGTGTTTCTCCAGTCGCGGGCAAGTGTACTGGATCAAGGTGTATGACGTGCCGCAGGGTTCGCGCACCAGCCGTGGCAAGCCGATAGTAAACTTGTTGCCGCTGGAAGAGGGCGAGAAGATCAATGCGATTCTGCCGGTCAAAGAGTTTTCAGAATATCAATACGTGTTTTTTGCCACCGCCAACGGCACGGTAAAGAAGACCCCGCTGTCCGATTTCGCCAACCCGCGCAAGGCTGGCATCATCGCGATTAATCTGGACGATGGCGATTACCTGATCGGCGTGGCACTGACAGATGGCAAGCATGACGTAATGCTGTTCTCCGATGAAGGCAGGGCGGTACGTTTTGAAGAAGAGGATGTGCGTCCGTTAAGTCGCGCCACGCGCGGGGTGCGCGGGATGAACCTCGCCAAAGGTGGCAACGTAATAGCCATGCTGGTGGCCGAGAACGAACAGCAGAGCGTCCTCACCGCCACGGAAAACGGTTTTGGAAAGCGCACACCGATTGCCGAATACACCCGCCACGGGCGCGGCACTCAAGGCATTATTGCGATTCAGACTTCCGAGCGTAACGGCAAGGTGGTGGCGGCAACGCTGGTCAATGAGGAAGACGAGATCATGCTGATCGGTACCAACGGCGTGATGATCCGTACCCGCGTCAAGGAAATACGTGAGATGGGCCGCACCACGCAGGGTGTGACCCTGATTAATTTGGATGAGAACGACAAGCTGGCGGGGTTGAGCCGGATTGCCGAGTCGGAGGATGTTGAACCCGAGGCGGAAGCAGATCTCAATTCAGCGGCGGAATCCAATCCGGAAAATGGACCCGAGTAATGTTTGAAACCGGTTGTAGAACCGAAAGTACCGAATCGTAATATTCAATTGTTTCTTAATTAAGTGACCTTTTTGGAGAGAGAATAGCATGACGATTTACAATTTTAGCGCAGGACCCGCAGTACTTCCGCACGAGGTTTTGCAGCAAGCACGCGAAGAGTTGCTTGACTGGCACGGCAGCGGCATGTCAGTGATGGAAATGTCGCATCGCGGCAAGGAATACATGAGTATTCAGGCCGATGCCGAAAAGGACTTGCGCGAGTTGCTGGCAATTCCCGCCAATTACAAGGTGTTGTTCCTGCAAGGCGGCGCCAGCCAGCAGTTCGCCATGGTGCCGATGAATTTGCTGCGCGGCAAGAAATCAGCGGATTATGTGCATACCGGCGAGTGGTCAAAGAAAGCTATCAGCGAAGCCAAGAAATTCGGCGCGGTGAATGTGGTGACGACGGGTGCGGACAAGAATTTTTCCTATATTCCCGCATTTGATACCTGGCAGCGCGATGCCGAGGCGGCGTATTTGCATTACACCCCGAACGAAACCATAGGCGGCGTGGAGTTCAATTGGGTGCCGGATACCGGCGCGGTGCCGCTGGTGGCGGATATGTCCTCCAATATTTTGTCGCGCCCGGTTGACGTGAGCAAATATGGTCTGATCTACGCGGGCGCGCAAAAGAATGTCGGGCCGGCCGGCTTGACCATCGTCATTGTGCGCGAGGATCTGATCGGTCAGGTGGTTGCCGGAACGCCGACCATGCTGGATTACAAGACTCATGCCGATAACGATTCGATGTATAACACGCCGCCGACTTACGGCATTTATATCGCCGGCCTGGTGTTCCAGATGCTGAAGCGCAAAGGCGGTCTTGCCGCGATGGAACAAACCAATATCGTGAAAGCGAATCTGGTATACGGCGCGATAGATACCAGCAACGGTTTTTACCATTGCCCGGTGGCGCAGTCCGACCGCTCACGCATGAATATTCCGTTCACGTTGAAGGACGCGGCGCTGGATGGCGATTTCCTCAAACAGGCCGGGGCACTCGGACTGCTGCAGTTGAAGGGTCACCGTTCGGTCGGGGGAATGCGTGCTTCCATTTACAATGCGATGCCTGTCGAAGGTGTGCAGGCACTGGTTAGCTTCATGAACGAATTTGCTAAACTCCATGGCTAAGACATTTAAGGTATTGACGCTTAACAAGATCGCAGCGATTGGTTTAGGCCGTTTACCGACCGCGCGGTATGTCTGCGGTACCGATATTGCCGAGCCGGATGCAATTCTGGTGCGCTCGCAGAATATGCTGGAAATGAACATTCCTTCCAGTGTGCTGGCTATCGCACGGGCCGGCGCGGGAACTAACAATGTGCCGGTGAAAAAAATGAACGAGCGCGGTGTGCCGGTATTTAACGCACCCGGTGCGAATGCCAACGCGGTGAAAGAACTGGTTGTCGCGGGCATGTTGCTGGCATCGAGGAATATTGTTCCCGCATTACAATTTGTTGCGGGACTGCAAGGCGATGACGCAACCATGCACAAACTGGTCGAAGATGGCAAGAAGCACTACGCGGGTACCGAACTGCGCGGGCGCACGCTGGGCATCATCGGGCTGGGAGCGATTGGCCGTTTGGTGGCCGATGCCGCCATCGGCCTCGGTATGCAGGTGATCGGTTACGACCCGGAAATTACCGTGGATGCGGCGTGGAGCCTGCCTTCACAGGTGAAGAAAGCACTCAGCGTGGAAGACCTGCTCAAGCACAGCAACTACGTTACCCTGCATGTGCCGTTGCTGGAGGCGACGCGCAACCTGATCAACGAAAAGCGCGTTGAGGCGATGAAGACAGGCAGCGTGCTGCTCAATTTTTCCCGGGACGGCATCGTGAATGAAGATGCGATATTGTCTGGATTGGCAAGCAAGCATATTCGCAACTACGTTTGTGATTTTCCTTCCAACAAGACCCAAAACGCACCGGGCATCATCGCGCTGCCGCATCTGGGCGCTTCCACACAGGAAGCGGAAGATAACTGTGCAGTGATGGTGGTGGATCAACTGCGTGATTATCTGGAGCACGGCAATATTTCCAATACGGTGAATTTCCCGAACATGCAAATGCCGCGCGAATCTGCTTACCGTTTGGCGATTGCCAATGCCAACGTGCCCAATATGCTGGGCCAGATTTCCACAGCACTGGCTGCTGCGGGTATCAACATCCATAACATGATGAACAAATCGCGCGGTGACATGGCCTATACCATGGTGGATACCGACAGTGCCACACCGTCCGGCTTGATTGCGCAGATTGCAGTCATTCCGGGTGTGTTGATGGTGCGCGACCTGCCGCTGGAAGCGTAACGGATGAATTGAAACCGGTATGAGCGACAATTTAAAACAATTTCGGGTGCAGATTGACAGCATTGACGATGAGTTGTTGAAGCTTATCAATCAACGCGCCGCACTGGCACAACAGATCGGTCATCTCAAAGAAGATGGCGTAGTGCTTCGCCCGGAACGTGAGGCTCAGGTTTTGCAGCGTCTTCAGAATAGTAATGCCGGGCCTTTGAGCAATCAGGCTGTGGCGACATTGTTTACCGAAGTGATGTCGCAATGCCGTGCTCTGGAAGCGCCGCTGTCGGTTGCCTATCTGGGTCCGCAGGGAACCTTTTCCGAGGCGGCAGCACTGAAACGTTTTGGCAGCGCCATACACGGACTATCCTGCGCGACCATAGATGACGTGTTCCGTGCGGTGGAAAGCGGTCTGGCTCACTATGGTGTCGTCCCTGCGGAGAATTCCACCGAAGGAGCCATCGGCCGGACTCTGGATTTGTTACTGCAAAGTCCGCTGCAGGTAGTCGGTGAAGTGATGCTGGCAATTCATCAATGCCTGCTTGCACGCCAGTGCGATTTTGCCGCGATCAAGACTGTCTATTCGCATTCGCAATCGTTGGGTCAATGCCAGGGCTGGTTAAATGCGAACCTGCCGAATGCGGCGCGCATCGCGGTTTCCAGCAACACCGAAGCGGCCAGGTTGGCGGCTGAAAATTCACACAGCGCGGCTATCGCGGGGGTTCAGGCTGCGGCGCATTTCGGTTTGTCAGTGTGTGTTGAAAACATTGAGGATGATGCCAACAACACCACGCGATTTCTGGTGTTGGGCAATCAGCGGGTCGCACCTTCCGGCAAGGACAAAACCTCGCTGGTCATGTCTGCTGCCAACAGGCCCGGAGCGGTGCATGATTTGTTGACGCCTCTTGCAAAGCATGGTGTTTCCATGACTAAACTGGAATCGCGTCCGGCGCGTTCAGGATTGTGGGAATACATATTTTTTGTTGATATCGAAGGACATCAGCAGGATGAAAAAGTGGCAGCGGCACTGGCGGAGTTGAAACAGGTTGCCGCATTCTTAAAGATTCTGGGTTCGTATCCGGTTGCGGTGTGACTTTTAAATACTAACCACAGAGGCACAGTGACACAGAGAAAAGCAAAACGAAAAGTAGAAGTCGGTTTTGTTTTGTTTCTGGTGTTCCTCTATGTCTCTGTGCCTCTGTGGTGGATTTTGTTTTATGAATTATTCTGAACTGGCACCACCCTACATCCGCGCCATCGCGCCTTATCAGCCCGGCAAGCCGATTTCCGAACTGGAGCGGGAGCTGGGTATCAGCGGCATCGTCAAACTGGCTTCCAATGAAAATCCGCTCGGTTGCAGCCCGTTGGCTGTGGCCGCCATGCAAGAGGCAATCAAGACCATTGCCCTGTATCCGGACGGAAACGGTTTTGAATTGAAACAAGCGCTGTTCAAACGCTATGGTGTCGAACATGCTTGCATGGTACTGGGTAACGGTTCCAACGACATGCTGGAACTGGCTGCGCGGGCTTTCCTCACGGTGGGCGACAAGGCGGTGTATTCGGATCATGCCTTTGCGGTTTATCCACTGGCGACCCAGGCCGTCGGAGGAACGGGAATAAGCGTACCCGCGATCAATTTTGGCCATAATCTGGATGCGATGCTCAAGGCTGCGGTCGAGCATCTGGCCAAGCTGGTGTTTATTGCCAATCCGAACAATCCAACCGGAACTTTTGTGAGTGCCGGCAAGTTGCTGGATTTCATGCACGCGCTGCCTGCTGACATTCTGGTCGTTCTGGACGAGGCGTACAACGAATACCTCCCGGAAGAAAATCGTTACGACAGCGTGAGCTGGCTGAAGGATTTTCCCAATCTGATCGTTTCGCGCACGTTTTCGAAGGCTTACGGCCTTGCCGGACTTCGCGTGGGTTACGCTTTTGCCAATCCACAGGTGGCCGACATGATGAATCGCGTGCGTCAGCCGTTCAATGTCAACAGTGTTGCGCAGGTTGCTGCCGTGGTCGCTTTGCAGGACGACGACTTTGTCAGGCAGACGCACGAATTGAATCAGCGCGGAATGGCGCAGATCACGCAGGGATTGAGCAAACTTGGACTGGAATATATTCCGTCGTATGGCAACTTTATCAGTTTCAGGATTGGCAACAGTATGAAGACTTATCGCCGCCTGCTGGAACTCGGGGTGATAGTAAGACCGATAGCCAGTTATGACATGGCGGAGTATTTGCGCGTGAGCATCGGGTTGGAATCAGAGAATGATAAATTTTTGTCTGCATTGAAGCAGGTACTAGAGGAAACAGCATGATAATAGTAATGGGAAATGAAGTCACCGACGAGCAGGTTGGCGCGGTGGTGAAGCGGCTGGAAACGGCCGGATTGAAAGCCAATATCTCGCGCGGCGTCGAACGTACCGTGATCGGCGCGATTGGTGACGAACGTCCGCTGACAGTGGAAATGTTCACCTCGTTGCCCGGAGTCGAATCGGCGATGCATATCGCCAAGCAGTACAAAATTGTGTCGCGCGAATCACACAAGGCAAACACTGTCATCGACATCGGCGGGATCCCGTTGGGCGGCAACCAGATACAAGTGATTGCGGGTCCATGTTCGGTGGAAACGCAGGAGCAGATGGATTTGTCGGCGAAGTTTGTGGATGAGGCGGGCTGCCGCTTGATGCGCGGCGGCGCGTTCAAACCGCGCACCAGTCCCTACACTTTTCAGGGCAAAGGGGTGGAAGGCCTGGACATGTTCCGCAAAGCGGCCGCTCCCTACAAATTGCCCATCGTGACCGAGTTGATGGATATCCGCACGCTCGATGCCTTCATGGAATACGACGTGGACGTGATCCAGATCGGCACGCGCAACATGCAGAACTTCGACCTGCTCAAGGAAGTGGGACGTATCAACAAGCCGGTGATCCTCAAGCGCGGCATGTCGGCCACCATTTCCGAGTGGCTGATGTCGGCGGAATATATCGCGGCAGGCGGCAACCACAATATCATCTTCTGCGAGCGCGGTATCCGCACTTTTGAAACTTACTACCGCAACGTGCTGGATATTACCGCCATACCCGTGCTGAAAAAGGAAACCCATCTGCCGGTGATCGTCGATCCCTCGCATGCGGGTGGCAAGGCATGGATGGTGCCCGCATTGTCTCAAGCCGCGATTGCTGCAGGCGCGGACGGCCTGCTGGTGGAGATGCATCCCAATCCGTGCGAGGCCTGGTGCGATGCCGATCAGGCGTTGACTCCGCAAGAGTTGAAGAAGTTGATGGGCACGCTGGGTGCGATTGCCGGGGCGGTTGGCAGGACGCTTTAATCGAAGGTCAACCCCCTCGCCCGCTGGCGGGAGAGGGGCAGGGGAGAGGGACGGGATGACCGTGCCACAATTCAAAAAAATCGTCATCTTCGGTGTCGGCCTGATTGGCGGCTCATTCGCACTCGCCCTGCGCAAGGCGAATGCAGTCGGCGTAGTGGTCGAGATCGG
>CAIQPV010000047.1 GCA_903873725.1 uncultured Nitrosomonadales bacterium | reverse complement strand
GCAGCTAGACCAAATCCGCGCATTGTCTGGCGATAACCCGCAAATCCCCTCCGTGCAAAAAAGGCTAGTGTCTTTGCAATAAGCCATTAGCCAGGAAACAGCCAAAGTGGCTGGCGGTGGGCATTCCCTGTCAAGCGAAGCCGCAGAATATGACCGTCTCGCGTTGGAGCAGGAATTTGCATCGAAACTGCTCATGGGGGAATTGATTTCGCTGGAGCAGGCACGCAATGAGGCCCAGCGCAAGCAGCTTTATTTGGAGCGCATCGTACAACCCGGCAAACCCGATTATGCAGTTGAGCCGCGTCGGTTAAGGGCTGTTGCCGCAACCTTGGTATTGGGACTAATCTCTTGGGGCGTACTTACCTTGCTCGTCGCTGGAATTCGCGAACATCATGATTAAGAAGGAAACATTCCATCATACATCGTTACGGCAATCACTGGTTATTCAGTCTAGGGTCATTGGCGCATTGCTATTGCGCGAAATCATCACGCGATATGGCCGCCACAATATTGGGTTCATGTGGCTTTTCGGCGAGCCTATGATGTTTACTTTAGGGGTGACTACCTTGTGGACCTTCGCAAAAATGGCACACAGTGGATCTCTGCCGATTGTGGCATTTTGCATCACTGGATATTCGTCATTATTGATATGGAGAAACACCACTATGCGCTGTGGCAAAGCCATAGAGCCTAACTTGGCCTTGCTTTACCATCGCAATGTCAAGGTCATTGATGTTTTCGCCGCCCGTATCATTTTGGAGATTGCTGGGGCCACTTTATCATTGACAATACTGAGCTTGGTTTTTTCCGCCGTCGGCTTGATGGAACTTCCGGCTGATATCGTGATTGCTTTTGCTGGTTGGTTGCTATTGGCTTGGTTTGCTGGATCTCTCGGGCTTATTGTTGGCTCCCTTTCGGAACGGTCTGAAACGGTCGAACGTTTATGGCACACCCTCACCTATCTGATGTTCCCCATGTCTGGCGCTGTTTTTATGGTGCAATGGCTACCGCAACAATGGAAAGAATATATATTGTGGGTACCCATGGTGAACGGAACAGAAATGGTACGGCATGGGTTTTTTGGTAATGCCGTGCGTACCTATGAGGATCCAGCCTATCTGATTGTCGTCAATCTGGTTCTGATGCTGATTGGCCTCTCCTTGGTTAAAGAAACTGGCAGGCGAGTGGAACAGCAGTGACTCTGTCCTAAAGCCAGTATCCTGCGCCCTCTATTCAAAGAATTTCATCCTCAATTCGGGTACAGTTAATCGTAGCCCTTCCTTACTTGGCAAAATACGCAATGGATATTCAAAAGCTATTTTCAAAAAAACAGGCTAAACAGATCAATGTAGAGAACCTTCCCGAAGAATTGGAGCTTGAGTTTTACCGGCTAAATTACGAGGATCTCAAAGGGCTTTCCGCTGCAAGGCTGATAAAGCATTGGTTAAAAGAAGGTCCAATGGAAGGGCGGTATCCCAATTTTGCATGCTATCTAAAGAGTGTAGATTTGGATATATCGCAACTCCCCGCTGATTTCGATGCCGATATCTATTTGAAATTGAATCCCGATCTCGCCACGGGCAAGCCAAATGCCTATCAATTGAAATGGCACTATCTCGCACATGGAAAAGCCGGGGCAAGACGTTATCGATTTGACCATGCATTTTATCTAAGCTTATATAAAGACGTAAAGGACTTAGTAAAGCCTGACGATGCCATTGCGCATTGGTGTAATCAAGGCAGACATGAGGGGCGGTTTACTACGCTGTCGGATATGCTGGAGTCTTTCGGCATCAGTGAAACCAGCTTGCCGCCGGGACTCGATATAGAGATGATTCATAGACTTAATCCAGCCGAGTACTTCGAAAATATTAATCAAGCGCTCGAATCCATAATGCAGCAGAATCCGGTGAGAAAACTGCGTGTATTTGAGGAAGAGCCAAATAATGCAAATTTCTATGTTCAATTGGCAATGAACCATGAAATTGCCAAAAGAGATGCTCAGGCAATTGATCTCTATCGTCTCTCATTACTTTTTGCCAATAATCCTAAAGCACATGAACATCTTGGCAATCTGGCATTAAAAGGGGGGCAGTATCATTTAGCTGAAACCCATTACCAAACAGCCATCAATTTGAATAGCCAATCCCATTGGGTGTATTGTAATTTGGCCAACTCACAAGAATTGTCAGGCCGATATCAGGAAGCCGTTAAAACCCTATGTGAAGGGGCAAAGGAATTTCCTGGCGCAAACCTTATTTTCACAATGCTGAATACTGCTGTTGAAAAATATTGGGATGCTGAAAATCAAAAGTTGGAATGCTTTGCAGTCACTCAAGACAGGGTTAGGTTGATCATCGAATATGACAAAGTTGTTTCCTTTATTTGTGATATCTATGGTCAAGTCTATAGACGAACTTCAGATTCTCAGTTAGCTTGTGTTTTGAATAGTCGGCGTATACTTATTGTGGGATGGACTTACGATGCGCTACCACAATGTTACCGATACCGTATTGAGCAGAAACTAGAACAGTTGGAGTATGCGGGTTATGAGACAGAGACAGTCCCTTGGATCCACTCGGAAAACGCGTTGAAATTAATAAACTTTTATGATGTTATTATATTTTACCGAACCCCCGGTTTTCCTTGTGTGCTGAAACTCATAGAATACGCAAAATCCCTGGGAAAAATAACATTTTACGAGTTGGACGATTTGTTATTTGAAACGATCAGTGTGCCGCCTATAGAGACCTATGGCGGGCAAATATCAATTGACACTTATACGAGCATAACCAAGGACATTGGTTCTCACCATGCTAGTGCTTCACAATGTGATTATGCCATTGCCTCGACAATGCCACTGCTCAACCGCTTGGCACCTCTCGTCAAAACCAAGATAGGTTATTTACATAGAAATGGTTTAGACAAATATAATTTCTTAAGGAATGGGAAACCTTCAGAAAAAGGCTATATCAATCTGTTCTATGGTAGTGGGACACTTGCCCATAATTCCGATTTTATTATTGAAGCTTTACCTGCCATAACTAGAATTCTTGAAGAATATGACAATGTAAAATTGACTACGGTCGGTTATCTTAAACTTCCAGACAAGTTCATTTTTGATTTTCAGGATAAAGTGGTTCAAATACCCATAACTAAAGACGTTGTATCCTATTGGAACTATTTGTCGGCTTCAGACATTAATCTGGCTGTTCTTCATGATGATGAAATGACAGGATGCAAGAGCGAGCTTAAGTGGTTTGAAGCAGCAACATTCAGCATACCGTCAGTTGTCAGTCGTACTCAAAATTATTTGGATGTCATCAAACAGGGTGTAGATGGTTTTGTGGTGTCTGGAGAAGAACAGTGGTATAGCACATTAAAATCATTAATTGACCGTCCTGATTTACGCTGGGAAGTTGGAAATAATGCCTATGAAAGGTTAAAAAAAGAATATTCAATACCCGCATTGTCACAGAATATCCATCAAATTATAACCACATGCCTAGATAACCGCAATACGCGACTTGGAATCAATTCAAAACGGAATGTAGATACCAGTCAAAGCGGCTTGGAAACTCATCATAGAAAAAAAATAGCGGTAGTCAATCTCCTATTTCCTCCCAATTCCTTGGGCGGAGCCACCCGTGTTGTTGTCGATGAGATTGACGCATTGGCGCAGAACTATAGTGATGATTTTGAAATTGTGGTGTTTACTGCAGACCTTGAGCGTATACCTTTCAATGTGATCATAGCTTATCCATATAATAATTGTCGCGTTTACAGTGTTTCAACTGAATTAAGCGTTCATTTCAATTGGCATGAAAAAAACGAGGATTTGGCAAAAATATTTGATGATTTCTTGGCTTTTGAGAAACCTGACCTTGTACACTTTCATTCCATTCAGGTACTGACCGGCAGTATTGTAGAAAATACCCTAAGACGAAAAATCCCATATTTTGTTACCGTCCATGATGCATGGTGGATTTCAGACTATCAGTTCCTTACTGATCAGGAAGGGAAGGTCTACTTGGAGGGGCATCCCGACCCCTTTGTCAAAATCAATCTCCCTAGCCATATCACGATGGAACAATCCATTCGGCGTCGTAGTTATCTGAAAGGTTTGTTGGCAGGCTCTGAGGCGGTGTTGGCAGTATCAAACACCTTTGGTCAAATTTACGCAAAAAATGGGGTTGCCAATGTCATTGTCAACAAAAATGGCGTATCCGACAAAATTGTTTGGCAATTAAAAAATACCAGCCATACGGAAAAAGTCGTTTGCGCCCATATTGGAGGCAAGACCCAGCACAAAGGATTTGATCTCTTTAAGCAGGCCGTGTCGGCTTTGAATGCCAAGAATATAGAAATCTTGATTGTCGACCATACCCTAGAGGAAAGCTATGCCATCAAAACGCGGTGGGGTTCGACGGTTGTCACTATTATCGGCCATGTGAATCAGGAAAATATCGCTTCTCTCTACAGCCGCATTGATGTGTTGTTTGCGCCATCCATATGGCCAGAAAGTTTTGGTTTGGTGACACGCGAGGCTGCCGCTTGTGGTTGCTGGGTCGTGGGTTCTGACCTCGGTGCGATTGGCGAGGATATCACCCCTGATAATGGGTTTGTCATTACACCGACCAAAGAAAATATCCTTTCGGTACTGCAGACGATTGACGCATCGCCTAAAAAATACAAAGGGTCATCGAAATCCATGCCCATTCGCTACTCGTCAGAGCAGGTAGGCGAATTGGTCAAGCTATTTACCACTTGCCTTGAAAGCGAGGGGAATATTAATAAAGTTGATGGTTTGGTTGATGTTAAAAGTTTTTCGAGGATGGAGTCGTCATGATTGAGCTTAAGAATGTCACTAAAGTCTATTCCACCCGTAAAGGCCCTCGAACGGTTCTGGATAATATTAATCTTCGCATAGAAAAGGGTGAGAAACTTGGTATCATCGGCCAAAATGGCGCAGGCAAATCCACCTTAATTCGCATGATCAGTGGAGCAGAATCGGCAACGAGTGGGCACATTTACCGTGGCATGAGTATTTCTTGGCCTTTGGCCTTTGGCGGTGCTTTTCAAGGTAGCCTAACCGGCATGGATAATCTGCGTTTCGTCTGTCGTGTCTACGGCGTCCCTATTGAACCCTCCATACCCTTTGTCCAGTCATTTTCCGAGCTTGGCAATTACCTAAACGAACCGGTCAAGAAATACTCTTCAGGGATGCGAGCCCGTTTGGCATTTGCAATTTCGATGGCGGTGAATTTCGACTGCTTCCTAATTGATGAGGTTGTTGTTGTCGGTGATAGCCGATTTCATGAAAAATGCCACAATGAACTTTTTGTAAAAAGACAAGACCGGGCAATGATCATCGTTTCCCATGATGCGGCTTATATCCAGCAATATTGTGACCGTGCGGCCGTGATAAAGTCAGGGCAGCTCACTTATTTTGAAAGCGTGGATGATGCGTATACCTTTTACCAAGCACAGTCATGAAAGACCTGGATAAAGAGGCACTCATCAGCCATGTGCAACAACAATTATTCCCATTGCATCCTGTGGTGCATGTGCTTGAACAAATTTTAATGTTGTTGCCTAGGACATTTCACGTTGTTAGCGTTATCCCAGAAGATGACATCAAGGTAATTGATAATAAAAAAGGTGAGTTTGAAGCCAAAACCACGCATCCTTGTTTCGCTATGATTTTTGACCCGACTAAACTCGGGGGATGGTATTATCTGGAATGCGCGTTGGTTAGGCACGGTGGGAATCGAAATGCAAAAATCTATCTTGACCTTGGGAATGGTTACAATGAAGAGGATACCATTTTCATCCCTTCAAATTTGCGTGGGAGTGTCCGTGAGGTCATCTTTCTTCCTGATGGGGTAAAAGGATTGAAATGGTCCCCCATGGAAGCGCGGGGCAGGTTTTCGCAAAGTCATCTCATCGTCCACAAGATTACCGCATTGGAAAGTTACTGTAGGCGCTTTTGGCGTGTTGGTGAAGATATTTTGCGTTTTCGTCACAAATTCAATCACCAAGGGAACTACCCTAGCTGGCGGCAGGCCATATTCGATATTGATCAAGCCTATGCTTGGACAGCGGATTCACGTCGTTGTGTGACAACGGAAATCGATTATGAAACGTTCATAATTCATAACGACACCCTCACACTGACGGACTATTTGGCAATGGGCAATCATATCGATTCCCTCCATTATCGCCCCGTCTTTTCCGTGGTCATGCCGGTGTATAACCCGCCTTTGAGTTTTTTCCGCGAGGCCGTGGACTCGGTAATTGCGCAATGTTATCCCTATTGGGAGTTGTGCCTGGCGGACGACGCATCTACAAACCCTGAAGTCAGGGACATCATTAATGAGTATTTACGCAAAGATTCGAGAATAAAAGCGGTTTTTCGTGAAATCAATGGGCATATTTCCGCCGCCTCCAACAGTGCTTTGAATCTCGCCTGCGGAGAATTTATTGCTTTGCTCGATCAAGATGATGTTTTGCCCCGTCATGCTTTGTATCATGTGGCGGTGGAAGTCAATCGTCATCCCGATGTCTGCCTGATCTATACTGATGAGGATAAAATCGATGAATATGGCTCAAGGCTTGGCCCTTATTTTAAGCCGGATTGGAATCCTGATTTGTTTTATTCGCAGAACCTAGTCAGCCATCTGGGGGTTTATCGCACTGCCCTTGTTCGTCAACTGGGTGGCTTTAGGCTAGGCTATGAAGGTAGCCAAGATTACGATCTCGCTTTGCGGGTAGTGTCATATATACCCGCAGATGCCATCAGGCACATCCCTCGTGTGTTATATCATTGGCGCATTCATGCGGATTCTACGGCGGCGGTTGGCTCAAACAATAAATCTTACGCCTACCAAACGGCTCAGAAAAGCCTTGCGGAGCACCTTGCCAAGTATGGCGCAACGGTGAACAGCGGTCCGCATGTTGGAGGATATCGAATTAGCCATGGGATTCCTGATCCCGCACCTTTAGTGAGTTTAATCATTCCCACTAAAGATAGAGTTGATTTATTATCAATATGCATTAATAGTATTCTTAAAAAAACCATTTACCAACGCTTTGAAATAATTGTGGTCGATAATAATTCCCAACAAGTCGAAACGCATGAATATTTAACGTCGATCACGAAAGACCGGCGGATTCGTGTCTTACCCTATCAATCAGAATTCAATTTCTCAGCAATCAATAACTTTGCTGTCCGCCATGCCCTAGGCGGGATTATAGGTTTGATTAATAATGATGTTGAAGTGATCGAACCCTTTTGGCTGGGCGAAATGGTCAGTCATGCATTGCGTCCAGGAATAGGCGCGGTGGGTGCAAAACTGCTTTATCCCGATGGGCGTATCCAACATGCCGGTGTCTTGCTCGGCATTGGTGGCTTGGCCGATCACGCCCATCGATTTGTAGATGGAAATTCACCGGGTTATTTTGGTAGTGCTGCATTGACGCGTGCCTATTCGGCTGTCACTGCCGCTTGCTTGATTGTCAGAAAATCTCTTTATGAAGAAGTGGGGGGTTTGGACGAAGTCAATTTGGCAGTCTCTTTTAATGATGTCGATTTTTGTTTGCGCTTAATGAAATTAGGGTATCGTAACCTTTACACACCCTTCGCATTACTTTACCATCATGAATCTATCAGCCGTGGTAACGCAGATACCCGTGAAAAACGTGACCTGCTGAATTCTGAAATCAATTATATGCGTAGACAATGGGATCAATTGTTAAAAGCTGATCCCCACTACAATCCTAACTTGAACACAATGAGTGGCGACTTTTCCTTGGCGACTATTAAGGTAACTTCCAGTCATCACGGTTATCCATTGAATGTTGATAACTTATTATCTCAGTCATTATCTAAATCGGCTACGAACCAGTAGGAGTATTAATGAGTACAGAATTAACAGATCAGATGTAATTTCTGTGCATGTATCCTAGCAAAGAATCCATCTAAAATCGGAATATTATCAGATGATAAATGATACTAAGATGCCAGTACTGAGTGATGTTGAGGCTCCTGCCCGACAGGTTTGCGTTTACACATCGCTGATAGGCCGCTACGAGCAACTCAACGAGCAAACGGTCGCTATAGATTCGGATATTCCCTTTATTTGCCTTACCGACGACCCGGAACTGCGGAGCGAGACTTGGCAGATTAGGCTCGTCACGCCTCTTTTCGGCATGGATCCTATCCGTAGCCATAAAGATTTTAAGCTTCGACCGCATTTACATTTGCCTGACTTCGATGCCTCACTGTACATTGATAATTCTGTGTTGTTAACTCAGCCGCCAGAATTCATATTTGAGCGGCATTTTCAAGGCTCTGGTTTTTGCCTTCCCGGACATAGCTTTCGTGAGTCCGTCATGGATGAGTTTATCACCGTGGCAAGGCTAGGCTTTGATGACCAGACGCGGATATTCGAACAACTCAACCACTATTTGATCGAATACCCGCAAGTATTGCAAGAGAAGCCTTACTGGGGCGCAATCTTATTCCGCGACCACTCTGACAGTAAGGTTCGCACTATGCTGGAAGCATGGTTCTCCCATGTCCAGCGCTATTCACGCCGTGACCAGCTTTCGGTGAATGTCGCCTTTCGGCAAACTAAGCTGATGCCGGGAATTATTGGGATCGACAACCACTGTTCCTGGTTCCACAGTTGGCCACACACAGAGGGTCGCAATCGGAAAAAAGGACCTCGGTGTTTGGCAACCTCGCTCAGTCCCCCAGTTGCCCGTTTCCGTGAATTAGAACTGGCCCTGGTTGATCAAGCCAGACTGCACGAACTGGCTATGGCGGAGCAAGCGCGGCAACATACTCTCGAACTGGCTACCCTAAAACGAGTGAGTGTACAAACCCTTCAATCTGATGTTCTCCGGCAGTCGGTTCGCGAGGGAACTGCGCCGCTCGATATTACAACAGTGTCTATTGCCGGGATGACCGATGAGTTTGGAATGTTTTTGTTGAGAGGCACCGACCAAGCGGCAAAAACCATTCATGAAGGCGGATGGCAGGCCTTCGAGCGGCCATTGCCCGAGGTGTTTTTCGCCATCGCCAAACATTACCCCGGCACCATTATCAATGTAAATGTTAACACCGGTTTTTATAGTTTTTTGGGCCTGTCTGCCCATCCGGCAAACCGGGTTGTCGGTTTCGAACCTGATCCGCAGGTACACGCCCTGCTGATGGATAACATCAAACTGAATGCGCAATTGGCCGAGAGGCTATTGGTCAAGCAAGCGGGCTTGTCGGACAAGTCGTGTAAAATGACGCTGTATATTCCACCGAAAGACCATGGTTTGGTGGAAACCAGCAGTTCATTGGAAAAAGATTTCACCGATGCCCATTCTGAGACACTTGAAGTCGAGGTGACGACGTTGGACGATTTTCTTCGTTTGTCACACTACCAGGCTTCACCGGTGACTTTGATGAATGTTGATGTGGCTGGACATGAAAAACAGGTTTTTGCAGGGTCCGAGCAGACCATCCGCAGTATGCGGCCATGGATTGCCGTTGAACTCTTGCCTCGATCAGATTTTGAATATTTCAACGGTTTTATCAACCGACATCAATACCATGACCTTAGGCTTGGACCTAGGGGGGTGGTCGATGCGACTAAGGTTGGGTTTGACCCAGAAGCCTGGAACCACCTTCTAGTCCCTGCCGAACACTATCAGGCCGCATTGCTGTTACTTGAGGAACTGGGCCTAGCCATTGTGACACCGAATTTAAGCCGGGAGGAAAAAATACTCTGGATGATCAATAAGGAAGGTTACGGTTTAGAGGTTGGTGCCAGCCATAACCCGATAGCGCCAAAGCGAGCAGGTTATCAGGTGCATGTGATTGACACGATGAACAGGGAGCAACTCATTGAAAAATATCGCTCACATAATGTCAATCTTGAGAACATTGAGGAGGTTGATTTTGTATGGGAAGGGGAGACTTACGCCGAATTGACCGGGAAGAAAAATTTTTATGATTGGATTATTGCCTCTCACGTCATCGAACACACAACTGATCTGATTGGTTTTTTAAACGGTTGCGAGGAAATTCTTAATGATAGCGGTGTGCTTTCATTGGTCGTGCCAGACTTGCGCTATTGCTTCGATAGCTTCCGTCCGATAAGTGGGCTAGCGAGAGTCATTGACACTCACTTTCTCCACAACCCGGCTAGGCATTCTCCTGGTACGGTGGTTGAATTCTATCTCAATTTTGTCACTAAAGGCGGGCAAGGCGCATGGTATGCAGGAGCCGAAGGCGATTTTGCCTTTGGATTATCAGTGGAACTTGCCCGTCAGGCGATGGAGAAGGCATTGCACAGCGCCGAGTACCAGGATGTCCATGCTTGGTGTTTTACACCCAGTTCATTCCGCCTGTTGTTGCACGATTTGAGGAGTTTGGGGCTGACGGATTTTCACGAATTAGCCTATTACCCTACATCCGGATGCGAATTCTATATCACCCTAGGGCGGGCAGGTGAGCATCGACCACTGGACAGACTGGAGTTGCTCAAGCAAATCGAGGCAGAAATGGCAGACTAATCCATAGATTGGCAAGCAAGCACCCTCTTTATTTTTGTGACTTGCTTTAATCGAAACGAAAATCAGAACATTCATACTGCGCTATAGTTCTATAAATATTAGTTTATCCTCTTGGCATGACTCATCATTGTCTTGAGCCGGTTTACAGTTCACGAATAGGAGGATTTAATGTCGCTCGATATTACAACAGTGTCTTTTGCAGGGATGACCGATGAGTTTGGAATGTTTTTGTTGAGAGGTGCCGACCAAGTGGCAAAAACCATTCATGAAGGCGGATGGCAGGCCTTCGAGCGGCCATTGCCCGAGGTGTTTTTCGCCATCGCCAATCATTACCCTGGCACAATCATCGATGTGGGGGTCAACACCGGTTTTTATAGCTTTTTAGGTCTGTCTGCCCATCCGGCAAACCGGGTTGTCGGTTTCGAGCCTGATCTGCAGGTAAACGCCCTGCTGATGGACAATATCAAACTGAACGCGCAATTGGCCGAGAGGCTATTGATCAAGCAAGTCGGCTTGTCCGACAAGTCGGGTAGAATGACGCTGCATATTCCACTCAAAGACCATGGTTTGGTGGAAACCAGCAGTTCATTGGAAAGAGATTTCACCGATACCCATTCTGAGACACTTGAAGTCGAAGTGACGACGTTGGACGATTATCTGCGTTTGTCACCACTTTTAGTATCACCGGTGACTCTGATGAATGTTGATGTGGCTGGACATGAAAAACAGGTTTTAGCCGGGTCCGAGCAGACTATCCGCACGATGCGGCCTTGGATTGCCATTGAACTTTTGCCTCGATCGGATTTTGAGTTTCTCAACGATTTTATCAACCGACACCAATACCATGACCTGAGGCTTAGACCTAGGGGGGTGGTCGAAGCGGCTAAAGTCGAGTTTGATCCAGAAGCCTGGAACCACCTCCTGGTTCCTGCCGAACACCATCAAGCGGCATTGTCGTTATTCAAGGAACTGGGCCTAGCCATTGTGGCATCGAATTTAAGTCGGGAGGAAAAATTACTTCGGATGATCAATAAGGAAGGTTACGGCTTAGAAATTGGAGCTAATCACAGCCCGATAGCGCCTAAACGGGTAGGCTATCAAGTACATATAATAGATGTAATGACCCAGGAACAATTGATTGAACAATACCGAGTACGCAACGTAAATATTGAGAACATTGAAAAAGTTGATTTTGTATGGAAAGGAGAGACTTACTCCGAATTGACAGGAAAGAAGCATTATTATGATTGGATTATTGCCTCACACGTCATCGAACACACAACCGATCTGATTGGTTTTTTAAACAACTGCGGGGAAGTCCTTAAAGAGGATGGAGTGCTTTCACTGGCTATTCCGGATAAACGCTATTGTTTTGATTATTTCCGTCCGACAACCGGACTGTCAAAGGTCATTGATGCTCATTTTCAGCATTATGTGAAGCACACTCCCGGGACAGTTGTGGAATCATTTCTGTATTGCGCAACCCAAAGAGAACAAATGTCATGGCATGCGGGAGCCCCTGAAGGCGATTTTGCATTTGTGTATTCACTCGATATTGCTCGCCAAGGGATGGAGACTGCATTGAATAGCGACGTGTATCTTGATGCACATGCCTGGTGTTTTACGCCCAGTTCATTCCGGCTGCTGTTGCACGATTTGAGAAGCCTGGGGCTGACGGATTTTCACGAGTTAGCCTCTTTTCCCACTTCAGGGTGCGAATTCTATATTACCCTAGGGCGGGCAGGTGAGCATCGACCGCTCGATAGGCTTGAATTGCTCATGCAGATCAAGGCAGAAATGGCAGACTAAGCGATGGTCTGTCCATTTTTCAATTACTTTTGGCTTGCAAACCGGATTGCACTAATGGTTGGAACCGAGTGGCCCACTTGGATCGATAATCGGCCCCATGTTTCGTATTGGCTTATCTGGTTCCAGAGGCTTGACGGTTAACTTGCTCGGATCGGGATCTATAAAAGGCCCATTATTGCGCACTACCTCGGGCTTGTCCGGCGTCACAGGGGGTTGGGGCAACATGAGGGGGGGTGCCTCCGGTTTGACTGACATTGGCGATAACGAGGCTTTCATGGAAGATTGGGGTTTGGGGTTTGAGCGTTCTTTTGCTGCGGCGGGTAGGGGCTGGGTCCGCAACCCCACACCCGTAATGGCAGGGCTGGCCGACTGGGCAGATTGATTACCCAGATACCAGCGGCCAGCCAAAAAAACCAACACAATCAGGATGCCAACAGTCACATGGCTTATTTTCATAGTATATTCTGGCAGAAACAAAAAGCCGAACACAACCCGCAGTCTTTTAACAATCGAGAAGACATGAATAATTCACACTGGGTTGACAGATACAAATCAATTGACATCAACCCGTACAGCGGTACACATGCCGTTGATTAACATCGTATCATCTACAACAATAAAAACGGGTTTATTTGCGATATGTGCCAGTTGAGCTTGGTCGAGCAACATCTGGGCACTGCTCTGGGTGGCATAGGTTCCGTCGCAACCGAAGGTCACCCATGTGGTAGGGCAGTTTGGCGAACCGGCAAGCTGATTGACATTGACAGACAAATTGGCCATGCAACCGCCATAAACTAGCCCGGTCGCCGGTGGTGTCTGCGCTTGGGTAGTTGTTAGGATAGATATGACATTAGCCGTTCCGTTCCCCTGCGCGGCAAAGGCCGACTCGGGCAGCGACAAGGCGGCTAACATCATGAGTGCAGGCAAATAAGAATTGTTGACGTTCATTTTAAAATCTCCTGTTGTTTTTAAGTTTTAGCGGGTAAACAACCCATTTCGATTAATCAACGGCTTAAACAAAAGCTTGAATATAAGTCGTTCTATATTTTCAAGTTTATATCACCCCCCGTTTAGGAGATTTAATTCCTGTAACAGAAGCCAAACCGGCTTGCGCCTCTTAAGGGCAGCAAAGTCGGCTGTGACGGCCAGGGTCGCATTCATCGTGACGGTGCACGAAATCGCATAACCGTTGCAAGCCCCTCCCCAGCCGACGAATTCGTAGCCCTTTGCCGGAATGGCAGTAAGGGTGGCTGTGGTTCCGCTGGTGAAACCCGCGCCACAGGTCGAGCCGCAGTAAATCCCGCCCACATTGCTGTCCACGGAACCGCCGTTACTATTGGCATTGCTGACGTTTAGGACATTGCCGGTTACATTGGTGAACGTGTACACCCCAGCCCCGTTCCTAAATACAGATTGGCCTGGTTGGACGTGTCGATGATTAAGGTTATAGTAAATGATTTTTCATGGTCGTGTTTGCCGTGATCATGCATTTCGCTTAACAGTTTGATTTCGCTGTGACATCGAAATGCAAGGAAAAACCTAGATTATTATTAAGGTTTTTCAAACTCCTTTATACAATAAAACTAAAAATAAAGCAACAAAATTTGGCAGCGATTCCGGCGGCAATGGCGCAACCACCCGCCCGTATGGCTTGAGTCGTAGAGCTTTTTGTCATGGGCGGAAGGATACACGGATACGGCAACCAGTTTCAACCCCTCCTTCATCTGGTAACCCTATGCCTACATCAGTGTCCCGGCTTAAGTGGGTAGCCCAATAAATGATGCTACAATAGGTAATAGCAATTAGGTCCGCTTCATTTACGGGGAATGTTTAATGGTTTTGATACGTTCAAAAGCGCCGCTTCGGCTTGGGCTTGCTGGAG
>CAIQPV010000046.1 GCA_903873725.1 uncultured Nitrosomonadales bacterium | reverse complement strand
TCATGAATAATTTCAAATTATTTATATCTAATTACTTCATAATTTTATTATAAATCAACATGTAATCCTGTTAACGCGTCGCTGACGCGTCAGCGACGCGTGCCAAATAGCATGAGTATCATCGTTCATTCCTGGCTTTTATCCACCTCGCTTATGCGGAAAATGATCATTTCTTGTGCTTATCAGTCTCAGCCAGATTGTATTCTTCATATATGCCTTTTCTAATTTCCTTATCAATAAACGGATGACCTGGCTTAATTTCTCTGATGATCTTCAACGCCTCTCTAATCACCCCACGAAGTCCAGCTTCATGAGATCGGAGATAAGCCACGTCGTTCCTTAGTGAAAGAATCAATCTTTCCATTTCTACGAGCAACTGATCTGGAGGAACTTCCGCCTGCAGTGGATTCTTGGCTGAACGTTCTGTCGTTATTGTTTTGGAAGCAGCTTCATACTTTCCGATATGCTTATAGAATTCCTTTAGAGAGATTTCTTTAGGGTCACGCTCTAATAGCGATGACAGGACTTGAACATCCTGCCCGTCCCTACCAAATCCTAACGAGTTGGCATCAAGTTGAAGAGGATGTTTCCCTGCTTTGGCTTGCCTGCTGACCAGAATCAGGATGGATGTTCCCTCACGGTCAAATTCCAGCAATACAGTAGATTGTGGGCTATAAGACATATCTCCATCTGCCTTATGCAATTTTAGCGATGCCAAAGTTATGGGGTTCTCCGTTGCCTGGAGAACGTCTCTCAAAGAGCTGAAATCATTTCCAACTTGCCAGTGGTGTACCCTCAATCCATCCAGTTTTCCATTGATCAGCCCTAGCCATTGCAGAACTGATTCTTGTCTCTCAACAGAGAGCAGCTTGTCTCTTCCCTGAAGCCACTGCGATAGATTGGCGGGATTATTCCCTGTTGCACGCGCGACCTCTGCACGCTTAACGCTGAGCAATGAGATCAATAAACTGGCGATTTCATGCGCTGATAGATGCGCGATTTTATATTTTGCTTCCATAATATCCTTGACAACTAACACGACTAACATTATAATGCCAATCTAATTCTAACACCTCTTTTAGTGACAATTCTGAAATATTGATGTTTATGCAGAGCGGTAGATTGAGAAAGAAGTTTTTGGTACGAATGGAACACACAGCATCCAAGCCTGTGGGCTCAAATATTGCCGCAACAAACGTCGTTGGTAACAACATCACGGCCAGTTAGCGCCCATCAAGCGCAGGCCTGGTGATGCCGGCCTGATCTCCAGTCCGGCAAGTTAAAAGGAGCCGGGCATGAACGTAGCGAATACTCTAAAGCTATTAGGCGCATTCCCCCTTCTTTACAGAAGCTTTGAAGCACCAAAGTCTGAACATGAAAACTGCTGGATTTTCAGGTGCGCTGATGGTTGGTTTGAACTCCTTTGGGAACTGTCGGTTGCTATTGAAGCTGCGGCACGCAGTGAAGGACGAACAGAAACCGACTGGCCATTTGCCATCAAGGTGAATGAAAAGAACGGGACTTTACGTTTTCACCTCGATAACTATTCCAACACCATGTGGCATCTGACAATTGATGCAGATGAGCTGTCCTCTCAAATTTGTGAGCAATGCGGAGCACCCGGGACAATTCACCATCGCACATGGCTTGAGGCACTTTGTGTGCCTTGTAGCCAACTTCCGGAGTAAATATAACTAAATTCTAAAAGGTGCTACGGTTATGAAGATCCATCTGATTAGTGATTTGCATCTGGAAGTCAGTGATTACCAAGTTCACAGCGCAGGTCTTGCTGCTGACGTCATCATCCTTGCTGGTGATATTGGTGTGGGCATGAATGGCATTGAATTTGCGCAGGATCTCCTGAAGTCCTTCAAGGGACATGTGATCTACCTGTGCGGCAACCACGAATTCTATCGTCATGACATCAATGTCGTTCGTCAGAAGATCCGTGAGTTCTGCGGGGTTAATCAACGACTGCACTTTCTTGATAACGATGAGGTGGTGATCGACGGCGTACGCTTTGTTGGGTCTACGTTATGGACTGACTTTGCTTTGTTTGGTGAAGCTCAAAAGCCCTTCTGCATGATTGATGGTGGGCGTTGTCTCAATGACTTCCGGTTGATCCGGAATGGGGACAGAAACTTTACCGTTCAGGACAGTATTGATCAGCACAACGAATCAATTCGCTTCCTTGAAATGAAGCTAAAAAAAGAGACATTCGCGGGTCAGACGGTGGTCGTGACACACCATGCCCCCAGCTACCAATCGGTGGTGCCCCGCTTTGCCCATGATTTGCTGTCAGCCTGTTTTGCATCAAATCTTGACCATTTGCTTGGGTTCAGCTCCCTTTGGTGCCATGGCCACATGCATGATTCTCTGGCCTATGAAGTGCGTGGCACCAAGGTGCTCTGTAACCCAAGAGGCTACACGCGTTATGACGGTGCCGAAGAAAACGGTCAATTTGACCCGTCGTTGATTGTGGAGATTTGATCATGATTGAACGCGTGATGTTTGTGAGCAGAACTGCAGCTGAGAACACGCCAGGCTGGGCTGACGGAGCGGTAGTGTCGATTTCCGAGCCGGACTCTGCCTTTGGTCAGGCAAAACTGATGCAGGGCTGGTATGCGATCAAACGTGCAGACTTTCATGACGCTGATCCGCAAAGAGGATGTGATGAGCCGCATGTCCTGATGAATGAAGGACATGCCATTGAGATCGTAGATTTTGTCCATTCAATCGCGCCACATGTCCAAACGATCCTGGTTCATTGTAAAGCTGGGATCAGCAGGTCTGCGGCAGTATGAATCGACCCGTCTGCACTAGACAGTTTCAAGCCTCGTGAAATACTGCTTCTCGAACTCTACCGGAGAAAGCCGATTGCTGTAACCATGTCGGCGCCTCGGGTTGTAAAACATCTCGATATAATCAAACACATCTTGCCTGGCCTCTTCTCGCGTTACATAGGTTTTACGCCGTATGCGCTCACGCTTGAGCAGTTGGAAGAAACTCTCTGCGACAGCGTTGTCGTGACAGTTGCCACGACGACTCTGGCTGGCCATCAAATTGTGCGCCTTCAGGAAGTCCTGCCAGTCGTAGCTGCTGAATTGGCTGCCCTGGTCTGAATGCACAATCACTTCCTGCTTCGGTTGTCTCCGCCATACCGCCATGAGCAAGGCATTGATAGCGAGTTCACTTTCCATTCGCGGCTGCATTGACCAGCCAATCACCTGACGTGAGAACAGGTCGAGTACGACCGCAAGATAAAGCCAGCCTTCATGCGTTCGGATATAAGTAATGTCCGTGACCCACACCCGGTTTGGCTCCATCACATCAAACTGACGTGCCACATGATTCGGTGCCACGTTGGATGGGCGACCATAGCGCATCCCCGGACGCCGACGATAACCGGTATGTGAGCGCAACCCTTCCAGCTTCATCAGCCGGTAGACACGATGTTTGCCGCAGCGCTCGCCCAAGTCACGCAGGTCATCGGTGATCTTGCGGTAACCATAGACGCTGCCGCTCTCCAGCCAGGACTGCTTGATCAGGCCAAGCAGTCTTGTGTCTTCCAGCTGACGCTTCGACACTGGCGTTGCCCGCCAGGCATAGTACCCACTGGGATGAACTGCCATCACGCGGCACATGCGCCGTACAGGATGCACGGGTTCATGCGCCTTGATGAATGCGTACCTTACCGGGATTCCTTGGCAAAGTACGCTGCGGCCTTTTTTAGAATGTCACGCTCCTCGGTCACGCGTCTTAGTTCCGATTGCAGGCGTCGAATCTCGCCTTGCTGGCTAGTGA